>OMVC01000020.1 GCA_900314375.1 uncultured bacterium | reverse complement strand
TTACCCCCGAGCAATGACATGACTCAATACCCTACCCTCTCCTAATTTTAGGAGAGGAAATAAAAAACGAAATAATTTTCCATTTTCAACTTTCCATTTTACATTATATAAAAAGCCTGCCCTCTTTCTATATACAGACTACGCCTCTATGCCTACAAGCCTCTACGCCTCTAACTACCATTTTGTAAAATTGTCTTTTAATTAAATCTTTTTTGGGTTACAATCATATAAAATAAGGAGTAACCAATGAAAGTATTAGTAGGATTATCAGGCGGAGTTGATTCATCAGTTGCCGCGTTAATTTTAAAAAAGCAGGGATATGATGTAATCGGAGCTACTATGTCAATTTGGGGTAAAGACGGGTTGGCTGTTGCAGAAGGCAAGCACAATGCCTGCTATGGACCTGATGAAAAAGAAGATATTGAAGCCGCTAAAAACTTGGCAAATCAGCTGGGTATTCCTTATCATGTTGTTGATTGCGTTACAAAATACGAGGATATCGTTATTTCTAACTTCAAAAAAGAATATCTTCAAGGTCACACACCAAATCCTTGTGTTTGGTGTAATGCATTGATAAAATTCGGAGTTTTGCCTGAAATTGCACGATTAAACGGCGTAGAATTTGACAAATTTGCTACAGGGCATTATGCAAAAGTAGAAGAAGAAAACGGCAGATTTTTATTAAAACGCGGAATTGCCCCTCATAAAGACCAATCTTACTTTTTATACAGATTAAAACAAGAACAGTTAAAAAATATAATTTTGCCTCTGGGTAATTATACAAAAGACCAAATAAGACAAATAGCTAAAGAAAACGGGTTGCAAGCCGCCGATAAGCCTGACAGTCAGGATTTTTACGGCGGAGATTATAATGAACTTTTAAATGTTGAAGATAAAATAGGAAATATCGTTAATACCGAAGGTAAAGTTTTAGGTACGCATAAGGGTATTTGGAATTATACTATCGGACAAAGGAAAGGTTTGGGTGTTTCGGCATCAGAAGCGTTATATGTTTTAGAATTGAGAAAAGAAACTAATGAAGTCGTTGTCGGATTTGCAGATAAAACATTTAAGAAATCATTAATCGCAAATGATTTGAATTGGATTGCCATTGACGGATTAAAAGAAGCGCGCAAATGTCAGGCAAAAATCCGTTCTACCCAACAGCCTGTTGATGTTGAAATAAGACCGATAGGAGAAAATCAGGTTGAAGTAATTTTTGATGATATGCAAAAATCTATTGCCATCGGACAATCTGCGGTATTCTATGACGGGGATGTTGTTTTAGGCGGCGGTGTTATAGAAAGTGTAAAATAATGAAAACATTAAAATCAATGAGATTACATATCGCATTTTTCGGTAGAACAAATGTCGGGAAATCTACTCTGTTAAATAAAATTACGGGGCAGGATGTTTCTATTGTTTCTGACATCGCAGGGACAACAACCGATGTTGTTGAAAAATCAATGGAACTTTTACCGATAGGCCCTGTAAATTTTTTAGATACTGCCGGTTTAGACGACAGAACAGAACTTGGAGCTGCCCGCATTGAAAAAACTATAAAGATTTTAGACCGAACTGATATTGGGGTAATTGTTTGCGATAACAATGGGATAGATGATTATGAAACGGAACTTATTGAAAAATTTAATGAATTAAAAATTCCTTTCATAATTATCATCAATAAAGCCGATATAAATGAAATTAGCCAAAACAAACTTGATGATATCAAAAAATACGGCGATAATATTTTGATAACTTCAGCCTTGAATGATGAAAATTTAGTTTTTAATTTCAAAAAGATACTTGTAAATTTATTGCCCGAAGATTTTGTAAATTCTCCAAAAATCGCAGGAGATTTAATAGAGCCAAAATCAACGGTTATCCTTGTAATTCCTATTGATAAAGAAGCACCGAAAGGCAGAATTATATTACCTCAAGTACAAACTTTAAGGGATTTATTGGACAGTAATTGCATGGTTTATACGGTTAAAGACGGCGAACTTGCTGATGCAATTCAAAATCTAAAAACACCGCCATCACTTGTTATAACAGATTCGCAAGCCTTTAAAAAAGTTTCTGAGATTGTTCCGCCCGACATTCCTTTAACATCTTTTTCAATACTGTTTGCGAGATTAAAAGGTGATTTGGAAGCTTTTATTAAAGGAGCAAAAGCAATTGATACACTTGAAAACGGCGACAGGGTTTTAATTTTGGAAAGCTGTACTCATCACTCAATTGAAGATGATATCGGCAAAGTAAAAATTCCTAATCTTTTAAAAAAGAAAACAGGCAAAGATCTGATTATTGAACATTTTTCAGGACATGATTTCCCTGACATTTCAGGTTATAAATTGATAATCCATTGCGGTGCTTGTATGACAAACCGCAGAGAAATCTTATCGCGTATTCTAAAAGCTTACAAGGCAGGTATTCCAATTACTAATTACGGGATAACAATTTCTTATTGTTTGGGGATTTTAGACAGAGCAGTGCAAATTTTTAATCTTTAAGTATGCATGACAAGCGCATTTTTGTAAAGTATATGTATAGACAAAATAAAGGAAAATATGAAAAAGAAATTATTTAAAAGCGGTAATGCATGGGTGTTATTAATGCAAAAAGCGATACTTCAATTACTTGACATTGACCCTGAAGTTGACGAAGTAGAATTAGAAGTAGAAAATAAAGTATTAAAAGTTAAAAAAGTCGAAAAGCATAATTAATTTTTGGTACAAATTTTTGAATATTCGCAAAAGTTACAATTTTGCGGATTGCACTTATATAGAGAATCTTTTTCTATTGTTTGACAAGCTTCAACAATTTTTGTTTCGTATTCTGATTCTTTTTCGCGATTAAATTTTATTACTGCGTTTTTATCATTTTTTAAATCTATATATACAAAAGATAATTCTGAATAATTTTTTAAATATTTATCCATACACATTAAATAAACCATTGTTTGAAAATCGTATTGTGCATTTTTAGGTGCAGAGCCGGTTTTATAATCAAGGATATAATAATTATCCCCTTCAAACACGACAGCATCAATTCTTCCGCCAACCCAATATTTTTCAAGCTTTATCATCAGAGGGAATTCGGATTTTAAGCAGTCTTTGTTGTAGTACGGGTTATTTAACAATTTTTGCCAAATCATAGCTTCTTCTTTAGTTAGAGCTGTTTCGAGTCGGTCGATTTTAATTTTTTGTAAAGAATAATTTGCAAGAGCATGTATTTTTTTACCTTTTTCAAACGGGAGTGAAGATTTTGGCATACTTATTTTTTCTATATATTGATAATAGAATTTTTTAGGGCACGCTTTGTAAGTTTTTAACATATTAGGAGAATAATTATTATACATTTATCTCCTCACTTTCATTGTCTTGTACGGTATTTAATAACAGTTCATCAAAAATTATACAAGGCATGGAATCTTTTTCGGTGTTACCGTATGCTTTCTCTTTCCTTGATGTTGAAATAAACAATTTATTTTTTGCTCTTGTTATTGCAACGTATAACAAACGCAGGTTTTCAGATAGAATTTCCTGTTTCAAATCATACTCCGTTTTCTTTTTATAATTCGGGTTGAGTGCTCTGACTGTTTCGTTAAAATCGGAAGATTTTAAACTGACAGAGTCAATTGTTAGCGGTAAATTCTTTTCGCTCAATTCCGGGATAAATACAAGATTAAATTCATCTCCTTTAGATTTGTGCATTGTCATAATTTGGACTTTACCTTCCAAAGAGCTCTTATCATCCTCATCAATTTCGGAGAAGAACTTAAATCCGCTCAAATTTGCTCGTTTTGCAAGTTCTGATAAACGATTAACAGCATATTCCAAAGAATTATTCTTTATGCAGATACGTTTGACCAATGTTGATAAAAGATGAACATTCGATTCGTCAATTTCTGATTTCATGAGTCCCAAATCTTTTGCTATTTTGACAACAAGTTCATTTGGTGTCAGATAACCCAAAGAAATCCAATAATTTACATCCCAATAAAATTGTTCTAATGGCAAATTGTTTATATTATCACAATTTAATCGTATGAAAGGATTTTCATATTTTTTTATTTCTGCTCCAAAACCGCGCCTGTATATCCCGCAATCCGATAGAATTTCATAATTTGAACCCAAATTTTCATTATCAAACGGATGTAATATAATTTGTAAAACCGCAAAAATTATTTTAAATATTGATTTCTGTGCCAAACATTGATTTCTGGTGATTACACTAAAGCCGTTATTTTCGATTAATGTTTGCCAGTTTGTAACCTGATAATTGTTTCTTAAAAGTATACCTACCGTATAATCGGGATGCTTTGCCAAAGTATTTTTGATTGTTTTTAGAATATAATTTTTTTCATCCATTGGTGTATCAAAAATTTCAAATTCCAAAGCATTTTTACTTTCGGGATTTTTACCTTCAACAGGAGCCATGTACATTTCAAAAAATGAATTCTTTGTATCAGGATTTAGCATTGATTGATGCACCAAATTGTTGGCAAGTGTCCAAACATCTTTGGCACATCTTTGGGAGCAATTCATACTTACATTATTATTTTCGGTAATAAATTTTCTAAAACCTTCAACATCCGCATTTGAAAATGTCGCAGTTATTGACTGATTTACATCTCCGCAGCGGATAATATTTTTGTGTTTACCTGAAAGCAAGTTAATTAAACGTTGTTGAACCGCAGAAGAATCCTGCGCTTCATCTTCTATAATATACTCGCAAATTTCCTGATAATGAGCCAAAATATCAGGATTTTGTTCAAGAATTTTAACCGAACCCGTCAGCATATCATCGTAATCTATAAGGTTGGAGTCCTTTAACGCTTTGTCATATTGCATATAAAACAAAATAAACTGCTTCAATTTTGCGTCGGTAACTTTTTGGGGAATAACTCCACCGCCCATTTTGAATATTGAAACAGCTCTGTCAAATTCTTCTGCTGATTTTTGTTTCAATTTTAAACGAGTTGAAATTTCTCTCAAAATTCTTCCGCGCTGCGCATCATCACAAATCTCAAAATCACCTGATAATCCTAATTTTTCATAATTTCCGTTTTCTTTTAATATTCTTAAGGCAAGCCCATGTATTGTACTTATATTCGGAAGTTTTGAATTACCTTTGCGAACATTTTTTATGCGTTCTCTAAAATTTCTCGCTGCTGAATCCATATATGTAAGTACAAAAATATGTTCCGGGTCTATATTTTGCTCTAATAATTTTATGATTAGCGCCAATAAAATAGTTGTTTTGCCTGCCCCAGGTACGGCAGAAATTCCCATGTTCCCTTTTTTATAATCTAATACAGGCTTTTGGTCAGGGCGCGGGATTATTTTAAATGCCGGAGTTTCGTCTTGTACATCTTCTGATATGTCAGGCGGTATAATAAATTCTTCCAATGCTCCGTAATTTTCTACCCCGTTTGAATCGAACAAACTTGAATAACAATAAATATGTTCTGTTGCACATAGCGATAATTTGCGCAAAACTCTGGCATTTTTATCGTTTGAAAGTTTTATATTATCATCAATTGTATATTCATCTTTATCCCAATCCTTTTGGAATACCCACGCGTTATACAAAGGCCCTGTGTCGGATTTTATCCATTCACTGCTCGAAATATCCAGCCAAAATTGATATTTCGTTATAATATGATTATCAATAATTTTTTGCGGAGTAGAAATTATTAAATCATTTTCATCTATTTCAAGAATTGAATACGGATTTTCGGAGATTACGGAGTTTTCTATTTGCAGAATAATATCCGTTTTACGCTTATTAAATTCGACACCGAAAATATTTTCAAAATCAACAATTTGTTTTATAAAGAAATTAAATTTATTAATTTCGTTTTTGTTATTTTCCGAAAAATTGAACAAACGTTCATAAATTTCTATAATTTGCTCGGATATTTTTTTATCGGAAACGGATAAATCTTCTATAAGTTTTAAAAAATTGTTGTATTTTTCACTATACTCTTTATCCTCAAATTCGTACGGAATTAGGCATTTTGTCTTCTCAAATTTTGATAAAATTTCTAAACAGTATTTCAAAGGGATTTGTAAAAATTCTGTCAAAATTACGCGTATATCAAATTCGGAAAGCGTATTTTTTAATTCGGTATTCAGTTTTAAAATAGTAAGTGCACCAAGCACATAACGATTTTGGATAAGCTTTTCATTCCCTGTAATATATAAAGGCTTAACCGTTTTAAATTCGTTATTAAGAGTAAATTTCAACATATCGTCAATGATGGGCGTGATTACGGATATTTCGGCAGGTTTAACCCCCTTTTTTATAAGAGCATTTATTTTTTTTATAAGTACATCCACAAATTGAGAACGCTTTGAAAAAGAACTGTAAGAAAATTTTTCTAATATATTGCGTTCACCGTTTGCAACATTTTTATATAAGTTTTTGGAATCTTTATCAGGAATTGAACAGTTTATTGCTGAAATATCAGCATTTGTACGGCTAAATATTTTCTTTAATTTCTGGTAGTTATTTTTATCAGCACTCAAATATCCGCATCGGCTTGAACCCATCGGATCGATTGATATATAAAAATCTTTTAGCTGCGTTGACAAATATTCAATAAAATCTATACAAATCGGGGTACATTCATCCGCATCATCCACAAATAAATATTTTATACCTTTAAAATAATCGGTATTTTTATATACAAAATTGAATAATAAACACTGTCTTAAATAATCAAACCCGCGTAATTGCAAGGTCTTTTTCAATAAAAGACTTATGGCTTTTGAAGCATCATCAGAAAAACCTTCTTTTAAAATTTTAGCGCGTTCTTCAACTTCTTGATTTGTTAAATTATTTTGAATAATCAGTGAATACCGCCTGAAAATCTGCTGAATTAATGACATGCGAGAATTATATCCGCGAAATTGAACATCTTTTAAAATATCTTTCAGAATAAATTGCGACACTTCCAATCCTGATAAGTTAGGCAATATAACAGGATTGTCAAAAATATTTCTGTCCTCTAAAAAAGCCCAATTGTCTGATACGGTATTATAAACAAGCGAATAAAACGAATGGATTTGTAATTTTTCAACGCAATCAACCGTTAATTTGTCTAAAACCTCTGTTATGAAAGAATTTTTTAGAGTTGAATTTTGAACAAGCACCAAAATCTCTGACGTTTTTATTCCGCTATTGACAAGCTCCGTAAACTTTTCAATCAGCAAATTTGTCTTATTAGATACTAAATTCCCCTCAATGAACAAATTACAATACTCCTTACAGAGTATTTTATCATGAAAAACCCCTGATAATCTACATTTTTAAAATGATGTTTGAAATTTGAAAATACGCTAATATAAAAACTGTAAAAAGTGTCATACATACATTTGTTGAGTACGGAAGGAGAAAGAATTATGGCAGTATCATCAAAAAGAGTTAGTTTAACGTTAGAAGAACAAATCGGATTTTCAGCAGGTGAAATATACAATTATTTACACACAAACGGTACAACAACTTTTGCAAAAATGAAAAAAGAATTAGATTTAAAAGGAAATTTCGCTGATTTAGGTTTAGGCTGGTTAGCAAGAGAAAACAAAGTAGATATTCAACAAAAAGGACCTGCAGTAAAAGTCAGCTTAAAATAATCAGATTTATATAAATATAATAAAAGCAAGAGATATTACATATTTGTAATATCTCTTTTCATTTTAGGCAATTTTATTTAATTAAAATACTTTATAAAAATATAGGGGATATTTTATAAGGGAAATAGTAATGGTAAATATCGGGAAAGTATTTAATGAAGGCCGTCAATTAGTCGGAATGATAGCAAAGAGTGCAAGTAAAAGGGGAACAAAAGCTCTGCAAATTAAGCATGATATTACAATGTTGGTTAACCCGTCAACAATAGCAAAAAGCAATCCTATTGGAACTATTACTCGCGAAAGTTTATCTTCAAAACAGGTTCAAGGGGAGCTGGGCAATGTATCTGTACGTTTGGCTGACGCATTTAAGACAAAAGAAGGACAGGCTAAGACCTTCATCGAAAGATTATTTCCGGAATACAGGCAATCAGTAAGGACAAAGGGAGCAAATTCTATCTATTCAAAATTGGAAAAACAAGTATCATCAAGGAAAAAAGATATAAAAATAGAATGTGATTCACAAGCTAAAAGCATGATTGGAGATGCTGTCGGCGCAAGAATATTCATGCCATCATTAACAAAAGCGGATATTCATGAAGTCTTATCAACTTGCAAATTGAATTTGCACATTCCCGGACAAGGACTTGTTTCATTATCGGAAAAAGAACAAAAAATCTTAACAAAAATATTTTCAGGTCAAAGAGTCAGCGAAGCAGACAAAAAACTTGTCGAGCATTTGATAAATCCGGTTAAAAGCAAACTGGCAGAAAAACAATCTCAACCTGTCGTAGACAGATTGCTGGCAGGCTCTTATCAATTTGCACTTGATAAAAAACAGATATCTTTAAAGCAAATGGAAGAACTTGTAAACAAAGGCGAATTATCAAAAGAAGTCTTTGAAACAGTTAAGAAAAATACCGAAATAAAAGAATTTTTGGAAGCATATTCCCAAAAAGAAATAGAACAAATGGTAAAATCAGGTGAAATAACCGAAGCTTTTGCACAAGAATTAAAAACATATAAACCGTTTGAAGGGATTAATATTACAAGATTTAATAATTACAGAGGCTCTGACGGGATTGCATATTTCTCTGATGCACAAATTCAACAGATAAAAAGAATGCAAATTCAAACAGGTAATTATTTTAGTATTGCATCAGTTAGTGAAAACATATCAGGCATATCCACACAAGCAACAATACAAAAAATTGACAGACTTAAAGAAATGCAAAAACAGATAGAAAAATTAACGCAACAAGGCGGCAAGGAAAAAGAAGTTGCCAAGTTAAAAGAAGAATTTAATACTCTCCAAAAGAAATATGGTTTGGAAGGCGTTGATATTAATGCTCTTGATAAAGGCGCAATAAAAGGTTCCGGCTATACAACAACTCAAATGAATTTTACAATGGCAGACGGTACACAAGGCGAACTACAACTGCGAGGAGAAGGATTCTTTGCCGAAATTGAACATATCGCTTATGATGCAAGACAAGGCAAAAATACTCTCGGAGCAGCATATCAAGAATATGTACAAACAGTAAAAGGTTTGAGTAATAAGCAATACGAAGCTTACAACAAATACATAAAAGAATGCTATAATTATACAAGGAATCTGGAATTAGGTATTCAAACACCTACACCAAAATTACCAAAAGGGTTACCTTCTATATTGTCACAAAAAAGCATGGAAAATTTACACCATCTAAATGCACAAATAGAAGCCGCAGCAAAAGAAACATTCACACCACACTTGAGAATTGCCGCATAAAAATAGACAATAAGGAGCAAAATATGATAAAATATATTCCGATAAATAATATAAATACAAAAAAATACCCGAATAAATTTATGAACAACAACGAAGCATATAAAAAAGCCATAAAAAAAGTTATTATCAAAGCAGAACAAGATATAGATGACAAATCATATTATTTGCCAATAGAGGAATTTTTACAAAATTTTGAAACCGACGCTAATACAAAATCAATAAAATTGAAAATTGCACAAGATGAAGAAAATTTCAGTAAACACTTTTTAGAAGTTGTCATATCAAACCCAAATTCCCAAATTGATATTACAAGACCAATCACTTACGGGAATAAAGATGACATTTTACGTTTCCTGAAAAATCCTGAATCATTAAAGCTTATAACAGAGCATATAAAACAAATGGGTTAACATAATTAAGAAATAATTAAAAAATACATAAAATCTCCTGTTGTATATTATCATGTATAATAGGAGATTTTTAAATATGAAGTATAAAGATTATTATGAAATATTAGGTGTAAAACGTGAAGCAACCGAATCGGAAATAAAATCCGCATATCGTAAATTGGCACGTAAATATCATCCAGACGTAAATAAAACAAAAGAAGCCGAAGAAAAATTCAAAGAAATAAACGAAGCCTATGAAGTTTTGGGCGATAAACAAAAACGTCAAAGATATGACAGTTTAGGCGCAAATTGGCAGGGCGGAGCTGACTATACACCGCCTCCGGGGTTTGAAAATTTCGGATTTAACGGAGGGAACTTCCATCAATTTAATTTTGGCGGAGGCGATATGGGCGGATTTTCCGACTTTTTCAGTTCGTTATTTGGCGATATGATGGGAGCAGGTGCAACATCGCGTAACCGTGGCGGCTTCTCAAATTTTAATTTTGAAGATTTTGGCGAACAAACTCAAAGACAAACACGTTCAAGACGTGCACCCAAAGCACAGGATTTGGATATAACATTGAATTTAACCGTTACAGCAAAAGATTTATTTTCTGATAATCCAATCCCTGTGAAATTCAACAGTATGCAAAAATGCACTCAATGTTCAGGCGGCGGATTTTGTTCTCATTGCGGAGGAACGGGAATTGTAAACGAACAAAAATCAATAAAAGTAAAACTCCCAAAAGAAATAAAAGAAGGTCAAAAAATCAGACTTAAAGGAGAAGGAAAAGCTGACGAATACGGTCAAAAGGGCGATTTATATCTGGTTATAACACCAAAAGACAGCGTTTATGAAATTTGCGGTGCGGATTTAACTAAAGAAATTGAGATAACCCCTCCGGAAGCGGTTTTGGGGTGTAAAAAGGAAATAAATACTTTGCACGGAAATATTACAATACAAATTCCTCAAATGACTTCAAGCGGGAAAATGTTACGTCTTAAAAATTTAGGCTTACCTAAAAAATCAGGCGGATATGGTAATTTGAATGCAAAAATCAAAATCGTACTTCCTGAAAAACTTTCTAAAAAAGAAATAGAGCTGTATAGACAATTGGCACATTAAATTATCTGTTTTTTAATTGTTCAATTTCCTCTTTTAATGAAGCTATTTCTGTTTTTATCGGGTCAGGAATATGATTGTGCATAAGATTTCCGTCTTCATCAAGGCTTGCTCTTTGAACGATTCTTCCGGGGACCCCTACAACTGTTGAGTGCGGAGGGACATCTTCAATCACAACAGAGCCAGCACCTATGCGAACAAAATCTTCGATATTAATGTTGCCTAAAATTTTTGCTCCCGCGCCAAGGATTACGTTATTCCCGATTGTCGGATGGCGTTTGCCTGTATCCTTACCTGTACCACCCAGAGTTACCTGCTGATACATTAAAACATCATCGCCAATTATAGAAGTTTCACCAATAACAACCCCTTCACCATGGTCGATAAAAAATCTTCTGCCAATTTGCGCTGCCGGATGTATTTCTATTCCTGTAAAAATTCTTGCGATATAAGATATTATTCTCGGAATCAACGGAATATGCCATTTGTATAACCTGTGCGCCAATCTATAACATATTAAAGCATGTAATCCGGGATAACAAAGCAAAACCTCTAATATATTTTTTGCTGCAGGGTCATTATCATATATTACTTTTATATCCTCTTTTACTTTTGTAATACCGCGATTTATTGTTCCAAACATATATAAAATTATTCCTTAACTTTAATTATTTTTAATAAGCCGATAGATTTATTTTTATTATAGCAAAAAATATTTTTACAGGTTTTAATCATATTATGAACAAGATAAGTTTTACAGGAATAAGAAATATAGGCGCTATAAATACAATCATGGTACATAACCCCGCACAAAGGCCGACAGTCAACAAGTGCATGGTTATAAATCTGACCAATGACATTGAAGGCAATGATTTAGACAACTTTAAAGCCATCAAAAATAAGTGTAAGGAAAGTTTGAACGGTTTTACATTCCCTCATGACCCAAATTTTATACATATTTGTACTAAAAAAGAATATGACAGCAATAATATTCCGAAACTGTACTTAAATTTGAAAGAAGTGCCTGTAAAAAGAGAAACACTACCTATGTTTTCTTACATTGCAAAATTATTAAAAAGAATAAGCAATACCGATAACAAAGATATGTATACCGCTTTTGATTTTAAATACGGGGAAGATGCTGATTTATATTTATTAGGAGAGCATAAATTATCACATCTTATGGATAAAAATACTTATTTATCAGCTATTGAAGAAGCTTTCAATCCTGAATTTGTTAAACATCAAGCTCAATCTATTAATAAAGATATTGAAGAACAGATGAGAGATTATTTTGCATAAAAAAAAGGCACCCATTAAAAAAATAAGTGCCTGCAAGAAACTATTTATGAAAGGGAATTAAGTTTTGCTCTTAGTTCCAGAACTTGGTCATTATAAAATTCAAGCCAAGTTTGCCCCGTCTGCGAATCCTTGATTTCATTTTCACAAATTGCCCGAACGCGTTTCTTATCGAGAATTTCAAGATCTTCTAATATTTTTGATTTTGCATCTTGAATTTCTTTTTTATGAATAATACTTTCATATTCAGGATTTTCTATAATTCCCGCGCCATTCCATATATATTTGTCGGGAGTACTAATGTATGAATTATATACATCTTGTGTTATTTCAACATTTTGGCAATTTTCTTTTTGAAGTTCTGCTTGCCCTGCGCCATTAATTTTTTCATTTTCAATATAAATATAGTATGTCATTATTTTCTCTCCTATTTATTTGTTCCTACACGTCGGTATGCGAAAATTTTGAAACTGCTTACGCTTGCGTTGTAGCTTGAACTGTTTCCAAGCGAAATAGTTCTGTCAGTTCCTATTACTAAAACAAAAGTTCCGCTCCAGTTTACTGATGAAGAACTTCTTGTTCTTGCTGATGCGACTCTGTATGTATTGTCAATAACGGATGAACTTACTCGAATGTCAACGTAATCTCCTGAGGTTGAACCTGTATTACCGTATACAGATCCTATAATTTCATAACAATAATCATCGTCAGGTAAATATGAACTTAAATTGTAATTATTGGTTGAACTGTTGAGAGTTACAGAAGATGCAATATCATAAGTTTCGCCAACCCATTCACTATCAAATTTTTTAACGCTTTGAGCCATATTAGTGCCGTCTGTATCAGCTTTTCCGTTCAGGTCAGTTGCAATGTTGTCAATGTTTGATTGAATTTCGGTTTTTGTGTTATTAGCTATAACAATATACACAAAGCATTTAACAGTTTGCGGCTGAACTGTAGAGGAATTGCCGTATACTGAACTGACCTCGCTGTTGTTTGAAGTAGAGCCGGTCCAGTTGTCAGATGCTTTAAAAGTTAATGTGGCAACTGTCTTACCTGAAGCACTATCATAAATGCCGCCGTTACTTGTCCTTTGGAGTTTTAACGCCCCGTTTGCGTGAGTTGCCATATCTGTGGTGCATTTAAACCCTTCGACTGAACCGCTTATATTCATGCTTCCGCGTGTGTGGGTGTGAGTAATTGGCGGCAATCCGGCTTGTATTAAGTTCCCTAACATATTCAGATTAGTTGTTCCTTCTAACAATCCGTCTATTTTAGGCAATCTGACGGTTTCGTTTTCACTGTCATAAACGAATTTTCCGCATTCATTATAGGTGTTTACGGAAGTTTGCCATGCCTCTTCCGAACAAAATATATTTGGCGCGCTTTCACTTTCATATACATTTTTAATATAATTGATAAAATCCGCATAAACACCGGAACGAATCAAAGCACCGTCAAGCAGATGCAACCCGTTGTCAACAAGCGGAATCGTGGAATATACAATTTCCCCTATATTTTTATAAGTTACACCTATAGCTTCTTTTACTGCCGTAATTTCTGTTGTTGTCAGATTTGAAAAATCTTTATTTACTTTGCTATTGTCTAACGTTTCTAGTCCGTTTTTTAAAGCAATAAAATTAGCATTAACTTCTTCTGCTTTTGCTTTAGAACCCGGGACTAATGAATATGGAATACTTACAGTCATAAAATCCTTTCCCAAGAAAGTACTTTATGAACAAAACTGACAACACAAATACTTATTATATTATATCATATTGCATTGTTTTTCTCCAAGCATAAAAAAACCTTCTTTCAAAAGAAGGTTTTTTTATTTTATTAAGAAGATTTTTTTGAACTAAACAATTTTGCAACACCTTCATAAGCTTTTGTGCAAGTTTCTCCAACCCAATTGCCTGCTTTTGCGAGGTATGTGGTCACATAGGATTTATATTTATCAAATCCTTTTAAACCTTCTAAATTTTTTGCGGCATCAAAAACTCTTGGGAAAAATTTCGGCAAAGAATATAGAGCACCTGCAATTACTGCCAAACCTACAACTGTGTATAATAATTTCTTACCGATACCCGAAGATTTTTTTTCAGGTATGATACCGGGCTGAAATTTCATTTGGTCATCAACAGGTCTTGAATACGCTCCCGGACGACTTAAAATATCTTGAGGATTTACATTTGATGTAGCTGCAGCAAAACTTATTCCTGAAACTCCTAATGACATAAGAACCTCCTTACACTTGGACTTCACTAAATAATAAAACACTTTACACACTAATTTTGTCAAAATAATAAAATAAATTCTATATTTGTTACAAAAATTTACAATATTTTTGGAATATTATTTTTTTTAGTGCCGTCTTATAAAGTATAAGGGGAGAAAATATTATGCAAAAAGAATCTATTTTATTAAATATTGCAGAAGATAATCAGGCTGAAGCCTTATTTATGTCAAAAACTTTTGTAGACGAAAATATTAAACGCAGAGTTTATATAAATACACTTGGCGCAGAATGTGTCATGAAATATTTAGCTGCCAACAAGATTTCAGTCGATAATACCAGAAATATTCACTCAATTACGCGAGTTATTGAAAAAGCTGACATTGCAGATATCCTTTTAGATAATATTCATATAGACGTAAGAGTAGTATTTGACGAAAATATAATATTTATCCCAAAAACACATAAAAAATATAATATTTGTCCTGACATTTACGTTGTCGCAAAAATCGGAGGAGCATCGCAGGCGCTAGAGCTTTTAGGCTACTTCGATTCAGGAATAATCAAAGAAGAAAATTCTAATGATGATTATTATTTTGTTTCAAAAAGCGAGCTTTCCGCTCCTGAAACTCTATGCACATTTATTAAATCCGCAAAATATTCTCACGAGAAACAATTAAGTGATTCTCAATTATTGCGCGGCAGAGAATTATCCATTCTGACAGCAGACCATGATATCTCTGATGTCGAATTCAAAGAATTCATGGGTTTGTTATTGACCAGTACTTTATTAAGAGATTCCGTATCCGAATATGACAATTTCGAAACACTTTCTTACGATGTTGTTCCTTTAATTATAAACGCACAAGAAGAACAAAACACTGAAACAGAAGATGAAACTGCAGCAGCAGCAGCAGAAGAAGAAATTGACGACACAGAGGCTGCCGAAGATACCGAAGCGACAGAAGAATCCCTAAAACCGGGAGAAACAGAAGGCTCAATCACTCAAACTCAGGAAGAAGAAACCCTTGTGTTAGACGATATAGAAACAACACTTGATGATTTTGAAAACTTTGAAAATGAGACTTTGGAAAATCCGATTGTTGATACTTCTGAAGTTGCTTCTAACCTCACTGAAACCGCTGCAGCTGCAGGAATAATAGGGGCAGGAGCCGCAGTTGCAGGAGCAATTTCTTCAGGCGCAGCTACAACAGAAGCTATAGAATTAGCATCCAACGCTACAGATAACATTGAAGATATTGTAAATGCACTTGAAACAAAAGAAGAACCAGCTCCTGAAATTTCAGTTGAAGATATTACATTAGACGAAAACTTAAATATTGAGCCGATTGAAATTGATAATACAGAACTTCCTATAGATATGGAAACGACAGAAGCTCCTGTCACAGAAATTAAAAATGAAAACGTACCTCCGGAAGAAATTCAAAGTGATGACATATTTGATGATTTTGAAGATTTCGAAAAATTGGCAGAACCTACAGAAGCATCAGCTCAAAATCAAACTGACATCGTTAATCCTTCCGAAATGTTGACAGAAGAAGAAATAAATGTAACAGAAGCTCCAAACATTAGCGAAGAAATAACAGATAGTATTTCTCCTATTGACGATGATGAACTGTTTAAAAATTCTGAATATGACGATTTATTTGATGAAAATAGTACAGAAGAACCAACATATAACTATGTCGAACAAAATGAAAATATAGAAATTACCGATAAAAAACAACCGGTAAAAAATGATGATAATTTTATAACCGAAGCTGATGATAACGATGATTTTCTTACTGATTTTGAAGAATTTGAAAGCGCAGGCGAAGAATTCTCTGCTACCGAAGCTATTACCGAAGCAGAACAAACAGTTGCAGCTATGGGCAGAGGTGTTTTCGAAAATAGTACAATAATCAGCAACAAAAACGTTCAAGTTGGCGAAATACTTATAGACATAAATAATATGCAAGAAGATATGCCTATGCCGTCTGAACACCTTGAAAATATTTATAATGATTCTCCTGATATGAAAACTGATGCTCCGTTAAAAAATTCCGTAATGATAGGCAGAGCTCAAGGTTCCAAGAAAAATAAGATGGGAGTCTTGGCAGGTGTCGGAGCGTTGGTCGTATTAGCAGGTGTATCATTTGCAGCCATGAAATTTATCAAACCAAATGCAGACACTGCTAATTCTGCACTACCACCTGCACCTCAACCTCAAACCGCTACAAATGAAAATACCGGAGAGGATTTAAATACATTGAATTTAGATAATAACAATGTTGTTAATATGGAAAATAGTACAACTACACCGGCTACGGCTCAACCGACACAACCTGCAAAGAAAATGGCTTCTACTGCGTTCATAAGTGTTCGTAAATTGAGTTGGGAAGTTCCTGACTATATTTCTTATAATGCAAACTTCAAACAATATTTCCAATCTGCTGGAAAAAGTTTAAAATCAGCTCTAACAAGTGATTTATTGCTTGCTGATGAATATGCTTACTCCAACGAAATAAAAGTCAGTGTTTTATATGATAAAGCAGGTACATTTAAAGAAGCCAAGATTTTACAATCAAGCGGCTCGTCACAAATCGATAAAATTGTGTTACAATCTGTTAACCAAACATTAAATATCCTCAAAGCCCCTCAAAGTGTAGGAAATGACGAAAGTACCACTGTGATACTTAAAATTTCTATTTAAATATGCTATAATTTATTTAGATAGAAGGGATAGATTTGTGGAACTTACACAAGATAATATAAATTTAATAGGGCAGATTGTTAAAAACGATCGCAAATATTCAGGTAATGAAGATTTATATGACGATTTTTTAAATGAAGCATGCAAACGTTCTGCGTCAATTTTTAGTGCTATTGATAATGAAGCAACTTTAGAAACATATTTAAGGAGAGTTGTTACTACCTCAATTGTCAATGTTCTAAAAGACTCCGGCAGATTGAGGAGAACAAAAACCGGATATATGTCAACAAAAGAAGTTGTAACAGAAGCCCCAATCGTTGAAGTTCCTGTCAAAACAGATTATTCAACTTATGTCGTAAGTTATGACAATATTGTGGTTCCGGAGAGTCCTGAAGATGTTGCAATAAAAAAAGAAATATTAGCCTTTGTTGCTGAAACAATAATAAAAATTGATTCAGAAGAACCTGAAGAACAATATATGCAAATATATAAAATGCGTTATAATGACGGCATGACACAAAAAGAAATAGCTCAAGAATTAGATCTTTCTCAATCAGAAATTTCAAAAAGGCTATACGGGTTAATCGAAAAAGTTAAGTCAGAACTTGACGAACAGTAGTTTTATTATGAAGTGCCCTGTATGTAAAAAAAATATATCTCAAACCGCTTTAAAATGTCCTTATTGCAAATCAAGGACAGGTATATTGTGCAGTCATTGTAATACGGTAAATCCTGTAGGCAGTCTGAAATGTAAACAATGTGGTCAAGAATTACTAAAAGTTTGTCCTAAATGCGGCAGTGTTAATTTTCCAAGCGCCGTAAAATGCAGAAAATGCGGAACTCCTTTTGGTATACCGAAGAAAAAAATTAAACCAATTAAACAAAAAAATGTTTTGGAATATACTCCTGAATTATATTCACAACAAAAAGCCGTAGAAATTTTAGAAAAAAACTTATCTTCAGAAGATAAAAAGATTTTTTCCATATCAGGAGAAAAAGGAGTTGGCAAAACAACAGTTTTACGTTCTGTCATAAAAAAATACGAAGAACAGTATCAATGGAGCATTGCATATTGTTCGCCAATCAGCCAACTAACACCCGGTGGTGCAATTCATCAAATGCTGCTTAACTTATTTCAATTGCCGCAATTTAGTGTAAAAAGCGATGATTTAGAACATAATGCAGTCCAATTTTTCTCATCTGAATTCAAATTTTTACAGCCGTTTGAAATTTCAGATTTGTTTAATTTTATCTATAATTTTAATGACGGAAACTACGAAGATATTATAATAAACAAAAAACGTACATTCACTTGGCTTTATAAAATTTTTGAAGCTTTTATTGCTACCGGCAAATTTGTATTTGTTATTGATAATTTTGATTTTATAGACGGTTTTTCGGTAGAATTTTTATCTGAACTTATACAAAACGATAATGTTTGGAAAAATATAAAATTAATTATTCTATATAACGACCATAAACCTGTTAGCAGTATTTTCGGATTTGAAAACAGGAATTTAAAATCTTTCAAAGATATTGCACTTGCTCCACATAACAAAGAAGATGTAAAAACTATAATTAAACTTAAAAACAAAGAAGAATTTATATCCGAATGTGAAGAAAACACCATATATACAAAAAGCAACGGTAATATCGCATATATAGAACAAGCAATAAATTACGCTTTTGATTGTCAAATTTCAGATAAGGCATTAATTTTACCTGATAATTTTCTCCAACTTGTAAAATCGCGTTTGGATATTTTGAAAAAAACAAACGCTGAAGCCTATCGCTTATTATCAATATCCGCAGTATTGGGAGATAAAATAAATTATAATCTTATTTTTGATATTTGCACAACTGAAAAACAAACATTCGATGATATTTTATCATACCTCGTAAAATCAGGATACATAAGAAATTTGAATGATGAATTTTTCGAATTTAATAACACTTTATTGTGGGAAAATATTTTAAACGTAATCTCAAAAGATTCGGGATTTGATGATATAAATGTAAAAGTAGGAAAAGTTATAAGCGCATATAATCTAAATACAGAAGCTACTATGATTACAATTGCTCATAATTTAAGAGAAAATCGCATGGCTTTTGATATATGGACAAAAATTACCCGACTTGCAGCATATATTGGCGATATTAATTTGTATGTCATAGGACAAAAACAATGCCTTGCCATCTTGAACGAATTTAGCGAAAGAGAAACTGTTAACATAAGATACAGTATTAGCGAGAAGTTAGGAAAGTTATTGTCAGAGTATGATCCGGAAGAAGCTTTGGAGTATTTGCCTGATGCAATAGCTAATGCTCGCGAAAATAATGATGATGTAAAGGAAATAGAACTTTTAAGCTACTTGACTCAATGTTGTTCTAAAACGGGAAATTATTTTGGAAATGTTGAATGTGTAGATAATGTTCTGAAAAAATTAAAAGAAGGACAAGATTTAGAAAAAGCACTTATTATGAGTTCAAAATTATCTGCGCTTTTGGATATAGGAAACTGCGGAGAAGTTATAAATATAATCGATAACGACATTTTATCAGTACTAAATTCATATTTATCAAAACCAAAATTGAATAAGATGTTTCCTTTAGGATTATTGTTTGACACTTGGCTAAAAGTTTACCTGACCCTTGCAACAGCTCTTGCACTACAAGGGAACAACAGAGCTTTTGATGTTTTAAAAAATTTATTTTCTATAATAGATAAACATAAAATAAATGACAGATTATTAATAGCGCGTACAAAAATCGTTCAAGCCTATGCATACACTATGAAGGGTGATTTTACACAATCTAATCACATATTGGATGATATCAAGGCGCATTTTGATAATGATATGGATGCTTCAACCGTTTCAAGATGGAATTTGGTAAGCATAATAAATAAATTCATGCAGAAAGATTACAAAAATCTAAAAGAAACACTTTTTGAATATGTAACTTTTGCCAATAATAACGGCGATAATTTCACTAAAAATATATTAAAAACCCTATTAGGTAAAATTTTTAAAGACGATAACCAGGCCCAACATGCCATTGAAATATACAATGAGCAAATAACCTATTTTGCAAAAGAGAAGATGGCATTAGGAGCATTGTTGTCATGGTATTTGATATCAGAAGCCACTATAGTTACAGAGAATTCAAAAAGCGCTATTGATATAGCATCACAAGCTTTAGAGATTGCGAAAAACCCGACTATTAACAACCTGTTCTTCATAGTTAACCTGAATATGATACTTGCAAGCGCATATATGAATATTGCAGACTA
>OMVC01000180.1 GCA_900314375.1 uncultured bacterium | reverse complement strand
ATAATGCGGAAATTTCTGACAATACATCAGGCATAACCAATAACGGCACATTAACTCTTAGCGGTGCAAACCTGATAGCAAATGATATAGACGGTAACAACGGTAACACAACAATTACAGACGGAACAACAGAAGTTACATCTGCAATTACACAGAACCTTGTAACTGTTTCTGACGGTGCAACACTTGATTATAACACCTCTGTTGACAGATCCTTAGAACATCTTGCAGGCAGCGGTAATCTGACCAAGAACGGTAATGCAAAATTATCTGTTTCTGATTACACCTTTACAGGTGATGCAACTGTCAACGCAGGAACTTTGGATATTACAAGCGCAACTGCAAATGCAACAGACTTAGACTTTAATGTAAATGTTGAAAATGCGGCTCAAATGAATTACACCGCAGCATCAGGCTCAACTCTGAAACTTGATAATGCGGGCAAATTCTCATTTGGTACGGGTGCAAGCAATGCTACAGCCAAATTCTCTGATGCAAATATTGTTCTTGGTGCAATTACCAATGCTGCAGGCAACAATATTATCCTTGACAATTCATCAAGTGTAAAACTTAGCGGAAGCAACTTTGCAGGAAATTACACCTTGTCCGATTCAACCTTAGATCTTATGAATCCTCAGGGCTCAACCGTTGATGTGTATGGAAATTACACATTTGACAGTTTGATTTCCGATAACGGCAAATTAACTATTGATGTATCGCTTGGCAACAACCAGACAAGTGATGTCATAAATGTTACCGACGGCAGCGGTAATTTGGATCTTACACATCTTGCAATATTGGAAGATAACGGTATCTTTGATAACCCTGATAATATTAAGACTCTGAAGATTATTAATAATGAAAACGGTTCATTGGGTGTTCTCGTTCAGGAAGGCGCACCGCATATTGCAGAATGGTCAACAAATATTTATCAATACGAGATTACTGCCGCTAAATCTGATGCAGGCAGCAGTTACTATGATTCGTTACAATTCAAGGGTAAGGGTTCTTCAAATCCGGATACTCTGCGTATTATGAACCACGAAAGAAACGGTGCAAGAGGCTTCAGTGTTGTCGGTACTAATGTTTACCATATCGCAAGAGATTTGGATACAACTTTGACAGGAAACTTTACTGTTAACGGTTCGTCAAAAGAAAACAGCGTAATTTCAGGTCAAAGAGTTGAATATGGTGTTGATGAACACGGAAATATCACATATATTACACCGCTTGTTGACGAATACGGCTCAATGTTTGAGTTGACACAAAATAATACAACATTGACTATTGAAAAACTGACAATTCAAAGTGCATTAAGAGAAGAGCAGGATATCAAAGACGGTGCTGTAATATACGCTAACAACGGTTCTGCAAAAGCAATATTAAATAATGTAAGGTTACGCAACAACACCGCACAAAACGGTGGTGCAATCGCAAATATTCTGAGCAAATCTGTTGCGGTTAACAATACAGATTTCGTAAGTAACAATGCAGTTGCAGACGGTGGTGCTATTTATAACAAATCTAACGGAATGACAATCAAAGGTTCTGTATTTGACGGTAACAAGGCAGGCAATCTTGGTGGTGCTGTTTATACCGATAAAGATATTGCGATTACAGATTCAAGTTTTGGTGCAACCGCTCTTAACACAGATAAAAACGGTTCTAATGATATCTATATTGACGGTGCAAAAGTTTCTTACACGACAAATAATAATAGTGTTGTAAGAAGTGGTATTGCAGGTGACGGAACATTTGAAAAACTCGGAGCGGGTACTCTTGAACTAAACGGCAAAAACGACGGCTTTACGGGAACATTGAATGTTGCTGCGGGTGAACTCAAATATGAACAAATCGGCAATGACGATACATTTATAAGCGGTACTGCTAATGTAACAACAAAATTAACTCTTATAAATGACAAGTCTGATTTGACAGGTGCAAACTACAAAGGTTCGGGTAAAATTGATAAATCAGGCAGCAAAGATTTGGTTCTGAACGGTGATAATAA
Organism: uncultured bacterium; assembly: GCA_900314375.1. Lineage (GTDB taxonomy): Bacteria > Cyanobacteriota > Vampirovibrionia > Gastranaerophilales > Gastranaerophilaceae > Zag111. The sequence continues at coordinate 10,479 of OMVC01000180.1, read as the reverse complement.
CGGATTTATCGGGGTTGCAAACATAAATGAAGGCAGACTCGTTGTTGTTGACGATTCAATGTTTGGTGCAGGTTCAAAATCTGTAATTGCGGATGAAATAGAATTTAATACAAGTGCAAATACAACCGTATCCATTGCAAATAACGGTGAACACATTACAGGTGACGGAAGTTTAAGAAAAACAGGTGACGGAACACTTCAACTCAGCGGTAATAACGCTAACTTAACAGGCGGAAGTTATGTTGACGGCGGTGTTTTGAAATTCTTGGCAGATGGAAGTGCTAACGAAGCAATGGTTGGCGGCACAATCAATGTCGGTGCTGACGGCAAGTTTGATGTTACAAATACTGCAGCAGCGTCATTCTCCTTGTCTAACGGTTTAGTCGGCACAGGTTTGTTTGATGTAAACGGTGTTGTTAATCTTGACGGATACAATGACAGTTTCACAGGCTTAACTACAATAACCGAAGACAGTACGCTTACATTCACAAAAGATTCTGATAATTCATTTGTCAGTGGAATTGTTGATGTTGAAAATAAAGGCAGATTAATTTACTCAACAGATTACAATAACGGTGAAACTCTTAACGGTTTGAAAGGTTCTGGCAACTTTGACAAAGAAGGCACAGGTAAATTGACTCTGCAGGGTGATTCCTCAGATTTTACCGGTACAACCTCAATTAATGGCGGCACGCTTGCATATAACAACAATTCCGGTAAATTTGTCGGCGGCGATGTTAATATTACGAAAGACGCTGTATTAGAATACACCGCTGCAAATGACGGCACTTTGTCTAACGGTATATATGGCACAGGTACGGTTAATAAACTTGGTGACGGCGCTCTAACCTTAAATAATACTCAAGGTGCTGACGGAACAAGATTTACGGGTCTGTTTGATGTTGATGGCGGGGCGTTGACAGTAAATGCTTTGGCTCAAAGTGAAAGCGGAAAATTTGACTATAGCGCAGTTGTAGCAGATGGCGCAACACTTAATTATGTCGCAAATGCTTCTGATAGTTACGACATCAGTAATTCTGCGAAATTCTCATTTGATAACGAATCAGGCAGCGGTACAATAAGTTTCACAAATGCAACCTACAATCTGAACGGTGATTTGACTAATGCCGCAGGAAATACAACACAATTCAATGATGCCAATTTGAATGTGCTGGGTGCGAAGACACTTGGCGGAAATTATGTAATTGATTCAACGGTTGTTGAGATGACAGACAGTGCTGCAAATACAGTAACCATTGCAGGTTTGACCTCTGATGCTGACAGCAGTTTGAATATCGATTTTAGTTTTGCCGGTGCGGGTTCTGCCGACAAAATAGTTTCAACAACTTCAAGCGGTACTATCACATTAAATAATATCAATATCTTTGATAATAACGATAACGGCGGATATTTAACCCGTGATATTCAGGTTCTTGACGGTTTGACCTTTGCTGATGCCGACAATTACACAAATACTTTGACATCCGATTTGTATAAATATACAACAACAATAGATAACGGAGATACATTACATCTTGTTGCAACGGATTATGCGGATGAAAACACATTGTATATCCTGAACCACATCAAATCAGGCGACAGAACATTTACACTTGTTAAAGATGAGCCTTACTATTCGGGTAAAGATTTACTCGGAACATTGGAGGGTAAATTAACACTGGCAGGCCGTGGCGGTAAGAATGACACAATTATTGCAAGAACAAGCGCTGATGATGATACGCAGCATTCTATGTTTGCGGTATCAAATACCGGTTCTGAACTTGTAATCAATAACTTCACAATTCAGGATGCAAAAACAACGGGTAACGGTGCTGTAATCAACGCAACAACAAATGATGCAAATACAAGAATAACTATTACCGATAGTACCTTTACAAATAATGAATCCTTAAATGGCTCAATATCAGTAAAAGGCGGTGCTATAAATAATTCTATGGCCGGTCAGATGTCAGTATCAGGCAGCACATTTAGTCAGAATAATGGATTTGTCGGCGGTGCTATATACAATGGTGCAACTGGTCAAACTGAAATAACAGATTCAACATTTAATACTAATACCGCATACTCTGCCGGTGCTATTTATAATGCTTCAACAGGTGATAATGCTCTTACTATAACTGATTCAACCTTCACAGGTAATACGGCAACTACTAGAGGTGGGGCAATTTATAATGCCGGAACAATGAATTATGTTGCAACAAAAGATAATCTAATCTCCGGAAATATGGCTAATAGCCTTGGTGGTGCAATATATAACACAGGTACATTAAACTTCACTGGTGGTGAATATATAACATTTGACAGTAACAAAAAATTAAATATGTGGGGTAATGGCGGCGGTGCCATATATAATGATACAATAGGTACCATAAGCGGGTTTGACGGACTTACATTTACAGGTAATACCACACCGGGTGGTATAAATGCGGGTGGCGGTGCTATATACAATAATGGCTTAGTTGATGGCGGAATATTAAATTCATCATTCAACTCAAATTATGCTGACAAGGGTGGTGCTATATACAACTCTGCAACAGGCGATAAGGCTTTAGCGGTTTCAGGTTCAACCTTTACTTTCAACGCTGCAACTCAAAATGGCGGTGCTATATATAACACAGGCGATTTATCAGTCGGAGTCGGCACTGCGTTCAATACAAACAGTGCAACAGAGGGTTCTGCAATTTATAACCTCGCAAATGCCGATATTACAAATGCAACCTTCAGCGGTAACACTGGTAATTCATATATTTATAACGGTGCTGACGGTATTATGTCAATTAATGCCGAAAATGATTATGATATGAATTTGAATAACGGTACATCCGCTATTATCAAAAATATCGGTACAATAAACATCAACGCTAAAGATACTTCAACAATGGCGGTTGCAGATGCTATCAATTCAACTTCAAGTTCTACAAGAGGTATTCTGAATACCAAAGGTACAGTCGCTCTTAACAACACGGTAACTAATCAGGATGTGAATGTCTTAAACGGTGCATTGACTGTTGGTGTTGTTGACAGTGCCGTTTCTAATGCTTTGAATAATGTTAACCTGACAGTTAACGAAGAAACAACAGCAACTATTAATAATAAGAACATTGTTGGCGGAATAATTGATGATAAAGGTATTTTGAATATCGCAAACAAAGACGATACCTCAGTTTCCGCTCAACTTAAAGGTGATGGAGTAATTAACAAATCAGGAGACGGAAAACTTTCCGTAACCGGTGACAATAATAATAGCGGCTTTAGCGGAGATTTGAATATCACAGACGGAACTGTTGCATTCAATACAACAGGCGCTAACTTCATTTCACCTGATGCCGATATCAATATCTCAAACGGCTCAACGCTTGAATATACTTCAAAAGATACCTCATACACATTTGGTGATAATGCTTTTGCGAATGTGAAACTTACGGGTGCAGATAACAATGTTGTTATTTCAGGTCTTGGTGCAGGCAACAGTAAATACACCCTCAATTCCGGCTGGTTAGAATCAGGCTCGGGTGCTAACAACCTGACCTTCAAAAATTCCGATTACGAATTGAACACTACATTTGACAAAGCATCAGGCAGTGCGGATAATATTATATTTGATTCTTCAAATATAACTTTAGGCAGCGCAATTCCGTCAAGCACAAGTGCAGAACATTCTGATGCCAAAGATTTCAATATGGGTTCAAATAATTACAGCCTGACAAATTCATTCTTAGATTTGTCTGATACTGTTGCGGGAGACAATTATAATTTCTCTGATTTGACCTTCACAGGCGATAATAACAGAATTTCACTTGATGTAAACCTTTATCTTGATGAAACTACGGGAACAATGCCTTATGCGGATACAATTACAGCCGATTCCGGTAACGGTGTTGTAAGAATTACCAAACTGTTTATTACTGACGATAACGGTAAATTTACATCTGACGAAAAACACGACAAGGGTATTATAAGAGTATTTAAAGGCTCAAATGATTTGAGAGTTGCAACATCCGATAACCTCAGACTTATGAGTTGGGCTACAAATGTTTACAGATACGGTGTAACTTCTGCATCTTCAGGTGCTCCCGACGGTCACGAACAAGACAGTATCAGAGTTGCTCCTCAGGGTGTTTCAAGTACGGATACTTTGCGTGACTTGAACAGATATGAACTTGATAACGGCGGCGGAATAAGAGGTTTCAGTTTTGTTGCCAAAGACGGTAAACAGGAAAATAACAGATATAATATCTACAGAGATTTGGATACAACCTCTGCTCAGGAATTCTCGGTTGTCGGTACAATTTCTTCGGATATGAATGAAAAGAGCGTACTTGACGGTACATTAAAACCGTTAGAACTTCTTGCAAATGAAGCAGAAGGTCTTGTTGATAACGGTGACGGCACTTGGACATATAAAGGCGATATAATTGACGGCGCTTATGTTCATATCGTTGACGATATTGAAACTACAGATGGCACTTTGGCAAGCGGATACAGAATTGATGTAGAGGCATTCACTCCGGCAGGTCAAACTAAAGGTTCTATGTTTGAACTTGTTAACAACACAAGATTTGAAATGTCAGATGTTTCGGTTGAAAATGCTAAACGCTATTCATCAGATACAATTAAAGATGGTTCTGTAATCTATGCAAATAATGATGATGCCGTAATTGTTATGGAAAATGTTGACTTTAGAAATAACAGTGTTGAAGGCGGTAACGGTGGTGCGGTTGCAAACCTCGACAGTAGGAATTTCGCATTGAATAATTCTGTTATCACAGGTAACAGTGCAAACGGCAATGGTGGTGCTATCTATAATACATCAGCAGGTGAAACCGTTCTTCAAAATATTCTTGCATACGGCAACAACTCAACTAACGGCAAGGGCGGTGCAATATACACTAATGCCAATATGACGATTTCAGATTCTAGTTTCGGTGTTGATGCCGAGGGTAATGTTGTTCTGAATAATCACAAAGACGGTCAAAATGATATCTATATTGAGGGTGATGATACAAATGTCGTATTTAATACATCTTCGGGTAAGACAAGCGTAATCAACAGTGGTATTGCAGGTGACGGTTCATTTACCAAAACAGGCAGCGGCAAATTAGAATTGAACGGCGATAATGATAATCTTACCGGAACATTCGCTATCGCAGGCGGAAATGTTGATTACAAGGCTGATGATGCAAATGATACATTTGTAGGCGGCGGTGTTGAAATAGCAGGCGGCTCAACATTAACAATGAATATTTCTGATGCAACTGCGGTTCAGTCGCAAAATATCAACAATATTAACGGTTATACAAATAGCGATGGCGTTAAATCAAGTGGTAATATTGTGAAAACAGGTGCCGGTGCATTGAATATGGGCGGTGATAATTCCGGCTTTGACGGTTCAATGGCAATTAAAGAAGGCTCTGTTGTTTATAATGCTGATGAAAATACAGATAAGTTTATTGACTGTTCTGTAGTTATCGGCGATAACGGCGCTGCGGCTAATCTGACATTAAATGTTGCAGATGGTATCGTCGGTCAGGAAATTAAGAATATTTCTTCCGCAACTCAGACATCTAATACTAATGAAACAATTACAAAAACTGGTGCGGGCGATGTTGTTGTAACAGGTGATAATTCAGGCTTCTATGGTCAGACAACTGTTGATAACGGCGCTTTGGTATATAAACCGGAAAGCACGACAGATAAATACTTTAGCGGAAATACCGTAATCAATACTGATGGAGTTTTGGAAACTCAGGTTGCTAATGCAACTTCTGACGGTACAAAATTGACAGGTCAGACTATCGGAAACATCTCAGGCGACGGTAAGTTTGTTGTTAATAACGAATACACTGATGATAATACTCAGGGCAGAATTCAACTTGTCGGAAATAACGACTTCTCAGGTGATACAGATATTAAATCAGGTATCTTGTCATACAATAACAATAATGGCAAATTTGTCGGCGGTGAGGTTAATATCGCAGATGACGGTACATTAGAATATATTGCAACTATTGAAGGTGCAATTGGTAATACAATTAAAGGTACAGGCACATTTGATAAACAGGGCGGTGAAAAACTTGATATAACAGGTGATGCCTCAGCCTTTGGCGGAAAAGTTGATATCAATGAGGGTACGCTTGCTTATGATACAAGTAAGGGCGGTAAACTCTTTGGTGCGGGTTCTACATACGAAATTTCCGATGGTGCGGCTTTAGATATAACAACCAATGCCGATAATGAAACCGTAAATATTCAGAATGTATCAAGTGACGGTACGGCAAATTCCGCTGCTATAAACAAAAACGGCAAGGGTACATTAGAACTTGGCGGAAAGAATGAAAACTACAAAGGTGATTTGAATATCAACGGCGGCAAGGTTAAATATGAAAATGCTTCTGATACTTCATACATAGGCGGTGATACAAATATCGCTTCCAATGGTGCTTTGGATTACATTGCAACAGAAGACGGTCAATTATCAAATGTTTCAGGTACAGGTACTTTGAACAAAACCGGTGCGAAAGATTTAACCTTCAACGAAGAAAATAATACCTTTACAGGTACTGCAAATATTGATAACGGCAAACTTGTTGTCAAGGGTAAAGATAATGCTGATACAATGTTGTTTAATACAGTAATCGGTGACGGTACATTAGATTACACTGCCGGTGATAATTCTGATATTACAATAGGCGGTAATAATTCTAAAGTTTCATTTGTTAACGGCTCAACAGGTACAGCCACATTCAACGGCTTAGGTGCTGATAATACAACCTTCAAACTCGATGAAATGAGCAACTTGTCCGATAACACAACAATTGCAATTAATAACGCAAGTGTCAACTTGCTCCACGACAGTTATCTTGACGGTAAATACAGTATTCAAGATGCCGTACTTGACTTGATTGACGGAAATGATAAAGAAATTTCATTCAAAAATCTTGACTTGTCAGGGGATGCTAAGATTAAGATTGATGTTGATCTTCAACCGCTTTCAAATACTCCGACATCGGATGTCTTAAATGTTCAAAACGGATCAGGAACATTGAAGATTGCATTGGATGAAATCAGCGTTCATAATGAAAAGAATAACGGTGATGACGGTCTTCATACAAGTTATGAATTTGATGTTATTAAAGGTAACAGCGGAATAACACTTAATAAAGAAGGCACTGTTACAAAATGGGCTACAAATGTTTATGAATATGATGTAGATCTTAACAGCAGCGGTAAAGGTATTGTAATGACTAAGAACAAGGCTGCTGATGAAAATTCACTCAAGGCAATGAACCAATATGAAGGAACAAGAGGTTTTGAATTTACATCAAATGATGACAAACCTTATGTGACAGGTTCTGACTTAGGCAAAACCGCCAAAGGTGACTTTGTTGTTAAAGGCACTTCGGATGGCAGTACCGTTATCTCTGGTGATAATAAAAATTCATTCTTTGATGTTGTTAATGATACGGATTTAACAGTTAAAGATGTAACGATAACAAAAGCAAAAGGTGATGAAGGCTCGGTTGTTAACGCTAACAATGATGATGCGACAATCACATTGAACAATGTAAATATGACGAACAACTCATCAAACGGTGACGGCGGTGCGATAAATAATGAAAAATCAAAAGATTTGACCGTAAACGGCGGCACAATGAGCGGCAATAAAGCCGGCGGAAACGGTGGTGTATTGAATAATACATCAGACGGTACAACAACACTCAATGATATTAACGCTAATAACAACAAATCTGATGGCAAGGGTGGTGCTATCTACACTAATAAAGATATGACCATCAATGATTCGAACTTCGGTGTTGACAAGAACGGCAATCCTTCCCTCAACTACCACGGTGACGGTCAGAACGATATCTATGCAGATGGCGATGCTACGGTTACATTCAATTCTACAAAGAATGATAACACTATTAACAGTGGTATTGCAGGTTCGGGCAACATTAACAAAACAGGTGATAAAGACCTTAACCTTTCAGGTAATAATAAAGACTTTACCGGTAATTTGAATGTTAATGACGGTAATGTAAACTTCAAACAAAATTCTGCTTCCGATACTTATGTCGGCGGCAAGACAAATATTGCAGACGGAAGCACGGTTACAATCAATAATGATAAGAGTGATATCACTGCAGGAAACTTCTCAGGTAAAGGTTCTGTTGTTAAAGACGGCTCTAAAGATGTTGTTCTTACAGGCTCAAATGATAAATTGACAGGCCCTGTTACGGTCAATGACGGTGCTATTGTTTATAATCCTGATGACGGCACAACATACTTCGGCGGAAAAACAATACTTAATGATGACGGTGCTTTGGTTGTTAAAACCAATAAAACAGCATCTGTTTCCAAAGTATCAGGCACAGGTACAATTGCAAAAACAGGCTCCGGTGAGTTAGTCCTTGCAGGTGATAATTCAGGATTTAAAGGTGATTTAGATGTTAAGTCAGGTTCTTTGGGCTTTGCGCCTAATGCGATAATTGGTGATATTAACGAAGCAATCTTTGGCGACGGTACCGAATTCAATCTTCAAAATACACTTGTTGTTGCTAAGGGCAATAACAAATTTACAACAGATCCTAACCCGCCGAGTATTCAGTCTCTGAAGTTTAACAAACTGACATTAAATGGCAATACAAAACTTGATATTGATGTTGATTTGAAACGCAAAAATGCTGATAATATTACGGCAAATGAGGTCAGCGGAAAAGGTCACTTCGTACTTGGCAAGGGCAGTTTGAATGTAGTAACTGATGCTTTGACCGAAAATACAAAAGTAAGAATTGCAAACGGTGCATTGGCTCAGGGTAATTGGATAAAATTAAGCAACAGTGCGAAATCAGTAATGGGTCCGATACAGAAGTATGATGTAGCATACGGTGGTGGCAACTTGTCATTCACAAGACATGGCGGAGATACCCCAGATATTCAGGATGTTAACCCGTCTATTATGGCATCTTCTGTTGCAACTCAGGTTGGCGGTTTCCTGACACAATCTCAAACATTACAAGATGGCTTCTTCCATATGGAAAGATATACGAAGTACACATCTTCTCAAAGACTTGCGGCTGAAACCGTAAATCAATATGCAATCAATGATACTCCGGTATATAACAGAAGTGAACTTCCTGAAACCTCAAGTGCAATGTGGGTTAAACCATATACAACATTTGAAAAAGTTGATTTGAAAAACGGTTATGGCGTATCAAATGTTGCATACGGTGCATTATATGGCGGCGATACAAATCTCGTAGATGTCGGACACGGCTTCAAGGGTATTGTTTCAGCCTTTGTCGGATACAACGGTTCTCATATTGCATACAACGGTGTTGATATGAATCAGCAGGGCGGCTCGCTTGGTGTAACCGGAACATTGTACAAGGGTAACTTCTTCACAGGTTTGACTGCATCAACCGGTGCGAGTGCGGGTGAAGCATATACTCAATACGGTACGGATAACTTTGCTATGATGACCGCAGGTATTGCTAACAAGACCGGATACAACTGGGAAATCAATGGCGGCAAAGTAATTGTTCAACCTTCATTATTCACCGGTTATACATTTGTTAATACCTTTGATTATACAAATGCCGCAGGTGTCAGACTGGATAGTGATCCGCTTCATGCAATTCAGATTATCCCAAGTCTGAAAGTCATCGGTAATCTTGATAACGGATGGCAGCCATACGCAGGTATTGATATGGTATGGAATATAATGGATAAGACTAATGTTACGGCGAAAGATGTTAACCTGCCGCAAATGTCAGTCAAACCGTTTGTTCAGTATGGTGTTGGTATTCAGAAATCGTGGGGTGACAGATTCACAGGTTACTTCCAGTCTATGATTAGAAATGGCGGAAGAACTGGTATTGTTCTTCAGGCAGGCTTTAGATGGGCTATCGGAAAGGATTATCATGATATTCCTGATGAATATAAAGTTAAGAATAAAAAGGTTAAGCAGACAAAGACAAAAACAACCGTAAAACAAATAACACCAAAGGTTGAGCAAACAACTGAAGTGAAAAAGGTTACAAAGAATAAATCAATATTAAAATCACTTTCGGGAAATAATACCAAAACAGGCTCAACAATAACCGCAAAGGGTGCACAAATTAAGAAAATCTAAAAACACTTCGTAATCAGAATGAACGAAGTGTTTTTTATTGAAATGTTTGTAATGTAATTGAATATTAGAAATATAAATGTTATGATAAATTTGTGTGCAGATAGTTGAAGCGTGAAATTGTAAATATGAAAAAATGTGGTTTTACATTAGCAGAAGTGCTAATTACATTAGGTATTATAGGTGTTGTAGCAGCGATGGCAATTCCGGCATTGTTAACTGCGGCAGATAAAAAAAGTACGGTTTCTAAATTGCAAAGGGCGATTGCTGTTATAAAGATTTTTGTAATATTCGTAGTATTCAGGTTTTACACGGTATTCATCTCC
>OMVC01000052.1 GCA_900314375.1 uncultured bacterium | reverse complement strand
GAAAAATCCGAATATTCGGAAATTCTCTTGCCTTCGGGTATAAACAACCCCCAACCTTGTGATTTGACAGGCAGTCCGTAAGCTTCAGAATTAAAATAGTTTCCCCACCTGCCGATTGCCTGACCCAAGATTGTTGCACAACCAAAAACATCTGCGATATGCAAAAAAGTGACCTTATAATGCCTTGACATTAAATATATACAAAGTAACCCCGCAAGAATAGAACCGTGAACAGACAAACCTCCTTCACGGATATCCAGTATTTCCAACGGATGAGCAAAATAATAATGCGGATTTAACATACAAAAATACAACCTTGCGCCCAATATCCCAAAAATTATTATAATAGGTGCATAAGCAATAATTATATCCTTTTTGGATGCTATATTTAAAAAATTAGCCAGCTTATTTGCCGCAATAATGGAAATAAAAATGGCACATGCCATAATTATTCCGTACCAATAAACCGCAATACCGAATAAATTAAACGCTATATCATTCGGAGCGGGAATAATCATTGACTACTCCTCTGCTTCTGTCTTTACTTCATCAGGATTTTGAATACGTTCTATAAGTCGTTCTATTTCTTCTTTTTCAACAGCATCAGGCTTTAATTCCAAATACTTTTGATAAGTTTGAATTGTAGCCTCTTTTAATTCATCAATAAAAGCTTGTTCTTTTTCTGAAGGCACATATTTTTCATCAAAATTAACATCTTCAGCCTTTGCAGTGTATAAATTATCATTTATATCCATGCGAACTCTGCCTTGAATCATATCAACCGCAAGATTGTTTTCTGCCGTTGCCAGTGAATAATAAGTATCCGCATCATTAGGTTTAATTTCCAAAGCTTTCTTATATTCATTAACCGCATTTTTATAATCTTCCGCTTTAGTATAAGCAATTGCAAGATTATAATGAGTTTCAAAAACGGAAGCGTCCAAATCAAGACTTGATTTTAAACGTTCAATTGCTTGAGAATAATCACCTTTTGCCATATAATTCATTGCTTTATTATTTAAATCGCGAACCGCAAAATTATTTATACAAGCCGTAGAAATTACTGCTACAAGCAAAATTATACCGATTAAAGCTGCCTTTTTCATCCCATCCCTCTAATAAACTAAACGTGTTAACTAATTATAATTTAATAATAAAAATATGGCAAATTTTATTAATTTAGGTTACAATGAAAAGACAAAAGGAGTTAAATATGTCAGAAGATAAAGTTGTAAGCTTGGGTTCAAAAAAGAAAGACAAAGAAAAAGTTGAACAGGCTCATTCCAATAATGAAGATACCGTAAAAACAGATGCCGTCTATTGCAGTTTTTGCGGAAGACCGAACACACAAGTTATCAAGATGATAAAAGGTCCGGGGGTAAATATTTGCTCCGAATGTGTGATGATTGCTTTGCAATATCTGATACTACAAGACAGAGTTCCGTCAGCTGAAGCCCAACAAATCCTGAATGCGTTCTGGGGAAAGGCAAGATAATTTGACTTCAAAATTTAAACAACTGAATCCTTTTGAACTGAAAACCACCCTGATTGAACTGTTAAATAAAATTCATTCAGTCAGAGATATTCCGAATTGTTTGGCAGATATTGATTTATTAGATGCTCAATCGGACAAAACCATTATTACAAAACTTTTGTTTAAAGAATTATCAAATTCGTCAAATGAAAAGATTTCGGTTATCTGTTTTTTATTAGAACATTTTACCCCCAAGAAAGAACTTATCAGCGGTTATTGGGATATATTAAAAAACAAATCACTTCCGACAGAAGCAAAAATTACCGTTCTAAACATGTTAAGAGAACTTGATGCGGATTGGTCATACGAAGATTGCTCAGATTTTCTGGACGATGCAGATGAAATTTTTGATGCAAGCACAAAACAATTATTGAATAATGCAATAATAAATCCTGAAGTTCAAATAGATTTCATGGATTTTATGGCATCAATAAAAACCGAAGATAAAATTACACTCATAAATTCGTTAGCTCAAGATTTTGGGGATGACGAACTCGCAAATATTTTAATCCCCGTATTTGAATCCAATCCGAATTCTGCAGTCGGTAAAGAAGCTCTTCGCCTTTTAGCGGACACAAAATCCCAACTCGCATTAAGCGTTTTGGAAAGAATGTGCAAATACACCCAAGGTGAACTTAATCAACTTATCAGAAAAAGCCTTGCAACTTTAAAAATGGCGGGAATAAGACAGGATAACACAAAAGAATTTTATGCCAAAATACTTTCAAACAGCAAACCTGACAAATTTTATATAACTTACCCTGACGGCCATGGCGATATGGCTTTAATTTGCACAAGAGTAACCGAAGAAAACAGAATAAGATTTATTTCTATTGTTATAAATACCGAAACAGGCATAAAAGATTGCTTCGGATTTTTTGAAATTTCTAAATTTGAATGCGACAAAATTTTGGAAAAATTCTTACAAAACGAAAAAGTTGCAAGCCTGCCAAAAGAAGCTTTTAAAACAATTCTATATAACAGTGAAATAATTACCGCCACAACAGACAAAACCGATTGGGAATTGCCGTATGAATATGTTTGCTGGAAAAATTTATTAATTGATATAGATTATGATGATGAAAAAATCGAAAATATCTTGAAAGGTAATTTAAAACCGGTAAATATTACAGAAGCTGTTTTTGAGGACCTTGAAAAAATGAAAATATCCGACCATTGGTTCTTGGATGCAAATTATAGCGACGAATTTGAAGACTTGATAAAACAACTGAAAACCGTAAATGATATTGATAAACTTGTAGAATCATACCAAGAAAAAATTTTCTATGAGCAAGAAAAAAAATCTTGGATGAATAAACTTATAATTTCCGCATATATCAAATTTTCTATCGGTAAACTTGAAGATGGGTGCGAAATATATGCTTTATCACAAAATAATAACCTTTTGGAAAAATATTATACAAATATTTTAAAACGCAGTATCTATGAATATTTAACATTGATTAAATATAATAAAGACTTAAACACAGAAGGCTTTACAAAAGACGAAATCCTATCAAAGCTTGAATATATTGAACAAAATTGGGTTGGTGTATAATGTATAAAGTAATGGCGCTTGATATAGGGACAAAACGTATCGGAATAGCATTGAGCGATTTTTTACTGATGCTTGCCAACGGTCACTCATATATTCCGCGAGAACCTGAAAAAAACGCTCTTGATATCATATACAAAATTGCAAAAGAAAATCACGTTGAAAAAATAGTAGTCGGATTACCTCTGAATATGGACGGTACAAAAGGCGCTCAAGCTCAAGATTGTGAAAAATTTGCATCAAAAATAGAAAATTATGAAATTATATTTGAAGACGAACGTTTAACATCAGACACCGCAGAAGAAAATTTACGCAACAAAAAAATAGATTTTCGTAAAGATAAAGGTTTAGTTGATATAGAAAGCGCTTGTATTATACTTGAGCAATACTTATCAAGAAAAAAATAAAGGAGAATAAAAATGACAGAAGAAGAAAACAATGTAATTGAAATTACGGATGAAGAAGGCAATGTTCTCAAATGCGAATTATATGATATAATTGAATTTGAAAACAATCAATATGCAATATTAACCGAAGCGGAATCTGTTGAAGAAGATCCTGAAATGGTTATTATGCGTTATACCGAAGAAGATGGTGAAAGCTATTTTGAAACAATCGAAGATGATGAAGAATTTGACAGAATAGCAAAATACCTTGAAACAATCGATGTTGAAGATGAAGAAGAATAAGGAATAAAAATTTGTTTGAAAAATTCACCGAAAAAGCACTAAACGTAATAGTTGAAGCTCAAAATATTGCAATATATGATCACTCCGATAAAGTTTTATCAGAGCATTTATTGCTTGCTGCGGTAAAAGAATCAAAAGGTTTTTGTTCAAGAATATTCAACTCATACGACATAACCTACGATAAATTAGCAAAAGAGATTTATATGACATTAAATATAGAAGAATCGGACATGACATCTTCTATACCGTTTAGTGACGATTTCAAACGAATTTTACAGCGCACAATGGATTTGGTAAACGAATCAGGCAATTCAACCGTCCATTATGAGCATATTGTATTGGCACTAATAAATGATAAACATTCCAAAATCTCAACATATTTGGAAAATTTGGGGTTTGATATTGATAAATCCCGTCCTTTAATCGAAAAACTCGTTCAACGTAAATCCAAAAACGATTTACACCCTGAAATTGAAGAAAATAAAGAGCCTGAAATTAATTTAACCGAAGAAACAGATTCCCTGTTTAACAACGAACAATCATCAAAAGTCTTTGAACGTGCAGTTTCAAAACTTTCGGCTTCTAATTATGAAATTTTAGGAACAGAACAAATTATTTCATCTATTTTAGAGGATAAAGAATCCGGTTTGACAAAGATTTTGGCCCAATTTGGAATTACGAACGATATTTTTGAACAAAAATTATCACAAATTCAATCGAGAGATTCCGAATATGCTGGTCGTCAAATTGTTTTTACGCCAAACGCGTTTCGTGTAATGAATTTGGCGCTTCAAACCGCAAAAGAACTCGGTTCATCGGAAGTTTTGCCTGAGCACATGATTTTAGGTTTATTAAAAACCAAAAAAGGGGTTGCATACGATATATTAAAAGAACTGCACATTAATGATGATGATTTGGCACACACAATCATTAAACCGATAGAAAAAGAAATGCCGGAAACTCTTACTATTTTGCGTCTTGCAAAACAAGAAGCGCGCAGAATGGGCAGAGCCGTAGTCGGAACAGAAATGTTTTTGTTAGGCATAATCGGCGAAGCAACGGGTATTGGTGCAGTTGTATTAAACGAACTTGAAATAACAATCAAAGATGCGCGCATACTTGTCGAACGCATAATCGGTACAGGCAACGATTATTCCGATGGAGAAATTGCCTTTACCAAACGCGCTAAACGAGTATTGGAAACCGCGTGGGAATATGCTAAAAAGGCAAATAAAACAAAAATTGAATCATCGGATTTGCTGCTTGCCATTACAACAGAACCTGACTCAACCGCAATGCAAGTATTGGAACAACTCGGCGCTGATGTTCTCGAAATTCGTGAAGGTATAAAAAAGCATACACCCGTTGCATAGCTTTTCATGCTAAAATTATTAAAAATGAATACTATCTGCCAAACAATTAAAGAGTTTATAAAAAAATATGATATAGAAAATAACACTTATCTTGTCGGATTTTCGGGCGGATATGATTCTATGTGTTTACTGCACGCGCTAAAATCAGTTTGTAATAACAGAATTATCGCAATACACCTAAACCACAATTGGCGCGGGGAAGAAAGCGATAGAGAAGAACAAAATTGCATAGATTTTTGCAAACAAATCGGAGTTGAATTTTATAGCGAAAAATTACCCCCCAATACTCCCCAAACAGAAACTGTTGCACGCAATTTGAGGTATGAATTTTTTGAAAATTGCGCAAAAAAATTTGATACAAATATAATATTTACGGCACATAATAAAAATGATAACGCAGAAACTTTGATATATAGAATAGCGCACGGAACAGGCGTTAGCGGTTTGCAGGGAATATCTCCAAAGCGTCCCCCATTTTATCGCCCGATTTTAAATATTGAAAGAACAGATATTGAAAAATATTGCAAAGATAATAATTTATCACCGAATTTTGACAGCTCAAACACCGATACCATTCATAAACGCAATCTTATTCGCAGTGAAATTATACCACAATTACAAAAAATAAATCCGAATACAGTTAACAATATAAATTCGCTCTCACAAATAGCAAAAGAGGAAACAGAAATTGTAAAAGAATATGTTACAAAAATACTTGAAAATATAACAAAAGAAAATAAAATTCTTACACAAGAATTTTTTAATCAATCCGATGCCCTTCAAAAACGTATATTATATGAAACAATTTCACCTCTGTTCCCTCAAGACTACGACCAAGAACGAATTTATACCATTTGGAAATTTTTAAAAGAAAATAAACGGTCAAAATCAGGTAAAATAATTTCATTAACAACGGATAAATGGATATTTATAAATGAAAAATACATAGAAATAATAACCAAACAAGAATCAAAAAAAATCGACATACATATAACAAAAGAAGGGGAATATAAAGATGGCGGAATTTGTATCGATATTTCAAAGTGTGATACAAACCTTGATGAAAGTTTTAGAGGTAATGGCAGGACTGTTTTCGTTGATTTGCGGGGACTAGATTTTGATTTTCATCTTCGCACAAGACAAGAAGGCGACATTATACAACCGTTAGGCATGAACGGTACACAAAAATTAAAAAAATACTTAAATTCACGCAAAATCCCTAATCATGAAAAAGATAATCTGCTTTTTCTGACTCAAGGAAAAGAAATCTTATGGGCAATAGATATCGGTTTAAGTGATAAAATAAAGATAAAAACAAAACCAACACACAAAATAACAATAACAATAAAGGATTAAATAATGGAAATTAAAAAAGAAAATTTGAAAGTTTTATTTAGTAAAGACCAGCTCCACGCAAGAATAAAAGAACTTGCGCAAGAAATTAATACTCTATATAAAGATGAAGAACTGACTGCAATTTGTGTTTTAAAGGGTGCAGTTATATTTGCAACTGATTTGATAAGAGAACTCGATATGCCGGTTCAAATTGAATTTATAAGACTTTCAAGCTACGGTTCCTCCACAACTACATCAGGAAAAGTCAACGCAGTTGATATAAAACTTCCTGACCTGAATAATAAAAACGTTTTAATCATAGAAGATATCGTTGATACAGGATTAACCGCAAAATTTTTAATCGATTTTATGCACTTAAATTTTCATGTTAAATCATTAAAATTCTGCTCACTATTAGATAAAAAAATAACACGCAAAGTTGATATTGAACCTGATTACTACGGATTTGATGTTGACGACAAATTTGTAGTAGGATACGGACTTGATTATGACGGATATTACAGAAACCTGCCATATATCGGTTATATTGAATAAATATTAAACTTGAAAAAAGACAAAAATTATTGTAAAATCGCTATATAAAAGGAGAGCAAAATGGATCAGGAAACTTATATGAAGATAATGGGCTATGTCCCGACAGTAATAGAAGCATCTTCTCGCGGAGAACGTTCTTTTGATATTTTTTCAAGATTGTTAAGAGAAAGAATTATATTCTTGGGAACAGAAATAGATGATGAAGTAGCAAATTCTATTGTTGCACAATTGTTATTGTTAGATAGCGAAAACCCTGACAAAGATATTATGTTATACATAAATAGCCCCGGTGGTGTAATAACAGCCGGTATGGCAATTTACGACACCATGAATCTTATTAAAGCCGATGTTGCGACTATTTGCTTGGGCGAAGCCGCTTCAATGGGCGCATTTTTGCTATGTTCCGGAGCAAAAGGCAAAAGAATGTCGCTACCTCGCTCACGCATAATGATTCACCAGCCTTTAGGCGGTGCAAAAGGACAAGCAACAGATATTGAACTTGAAGCAAAAGAAATTATGCGTATGAAAAATATGTTAATTGATATTATCGCAAAAAATTCAGGTCAAGACCCTGAAAAAGTCAGAGAAGACTGCGAAAGAGATCATTATCTGTCCGCTTATGAAGCTATGGAATACGGCTTGATTGATAAAGTCGTAGAAAAAACTCCAAGCGCATAATAATAATGATTTAAGGTATCAATCATTTTATATCGCCTTTACAAAACTTAACAAAAGCTCAAAAACATGCAATTACTTGAAATTGCATGTTTTTATATAGATGTAGGTTAGAAAAATTTAGGTTAGTTTAAAAAGGTTAAAGGTAGGTAAGTACTATGGGTATTCTTATTTTTAGCGCGCGTGTATCGGATTTGATACATCAAAAGCATCAAATCGAATACAAACTGGCGCGACTGACAAGACAAATGAGAGATATGCAACAGTATTCAACCCTAATTGGAAACGGTAGTATTTCGATTGGAGATTTATTGAATTCACCGAGTTCAATGATGGGCAGAACAATGAATTACTTGGGCTATGCTCACAACAGCGCATTACAGTATATGCAAGCAAATGCACCAATGATGCAGCAAATGTATGCTCAACAAATGGGTGCTCAACAAAATCCGCAACAAGCAGCAATGATGAATAATTACATTATGAGAACATTGTATGCTCAAGGACGTGACAGAGCAGCACAAGTTGAAATGAAAAACTTAAATGATGCAGAAGAAAGATTAAAACAAGAAAAAGAACAACAAGAAACATTGTTAGCAGAAGTCTCCGAAGAACTCAAAGCTGCAAAACAAGCAAGGGATCAAGATATTAAAGACTTCGCTCCAAAATATACAGCTTAATTAAATAAACAATAACTTAACTTTATCCTAGAAATAAACTAACCCTATTTTACGGGACTTAACACAATAAGTCCCGTTTTTCATGTATAATTAACCTATGAAAAATATAAAAGTACAATGTCCCGCAAAAATAAATTTATCACTAAAAATAAAAGGGAAACGCCCTGACGGATTTCACGAAATAGAGAGCATTATGCAGACAATAAGTTTGTATGATTATCTTACCATCGAAATTGCAGAAAATACGAATAATTCTATCGAATTGTCGGGCAATAGTT
The DNA here is from genome assembly GCA_900314375.1 of uncultured bacterium. Lineage (GTDB taxonomy): Bacteria > Cyanobacteriota > Vampirovibrionia > Gastranaerophilales > Gastranaerophilaceae > Zag111. The sequence goes on along the minus strand of OMVC01000052.1, from coordinate 458 downwards.
CACAAATACCTTATGATAACAGAAACTTAGTATATAAAGCAGCGGAATTATTTTTTCAAACAACAAAAATAAATAATACAAAAACAAAAATTTATATAGAAAAAAATATTCCTATATCGGCAGGTTTGGCAGGTGGCAGCACAGACGCAGCAGGTACATTGTACGGTTTGAATACTATATTTAATAATCCGCTTTCAAATGAAAAACTTCACAAACTTTGCGCACAACTCGGTTCCGATTTGAATGTGTGTTTACAAGGCGGAAGACTTCTTGCTCAAGGTCGGGGAGAAATAATTACTCCGCTTGAATTTGAAGAATTTAATTTGAGCATAATAAAACCTAAAAATTTGGGGATTAGTGCAAAAGAAGCATATACAAAATTTTCACTAAAAAATAATAACAAATTTGAATTATCTAACCGCAACAATTTTGTAAACGATTTAGAATGGGCTGTTATA
>OMVC01000099.1 GCA_900314375.1 uncultured bacterium | reverse complement strand
ACTAGAAATATTTAAAATACTTATTAAGACCCCAAATATATTTTACAAAGAAATCACTAATTCATTTACGTTGCTGCAAAAAATATTTTCTATAAGAAATCAGAATAGCCACAAAATTATTAGAATCTTGGGCATCAAATTCAAAATAAAAAGGAAATTTTCAGAAGACAGAGAAAGGTTAAAACGTATAGAACAAAAAATCGACACGCTATATAACTTATACTCAAAATCTGAAGCTAATTATATCCGCAAAAATCTACATCATTAATTCAGAACAAAAAAAGTAATATCATTTTAGAAAGGGACAAAAATGTTTAACAAACCTATAGACATCGTTTACACATGGGTTGACGGAAATGATAAAGAATGGCAAAAAGAAAAATCGTTTTGGCAACAAAAACTTGGTATCGAAGGTGATAATGCAAATGATTGCAGATTTATTGACAATCAAGAATTAAAATATTCTCTCCGTTCTATCGCAAAATATGCACCATGGATAAATCATATATTTATTATAACCAATGGGCAAATTCCGACTTGGCTTGATACAAATCATCCAAAAATCACTATTGTCAATCATAAAGAAATTATGCCCGAAGAAGCACTCCCAACATTTAACTCTGAAGCTATAGAAACATGTATAGCAAATATCCCCAATTTAAGTGAACACTTTTTATATGCAAATGATGATTGTTTTATAAACAAAGCAACAACTCCTGACTTTTTCTTTGATAAATATGGGAAACCAATTATTAGAATGAATAAATATTATTGGTCACCGAATATGAAAAAAGAGATTATTTATTGTACGAATGTAGAATATTGCCAAAAACTGATAAATAAAAATTTCAATCTGAATTACCACAATATAGAATGTTGCCATAACATAATGCCTTTAAGAAAAAGTAGTTTTATTCGCTGCAAACAAACTTTTCTTCAAGAATTTAATGAAACCACAAATAATAAATTTAGAAAAGAGAATTCTATCCAAAATATAATAATTTCATTGTGGGAAATAGCTGTAAACAAATCTAAATTGATAATAGATAGAAACGAAAAATATTATAAAAAAAATGCAAAGACAGCATATTTTACGCTGACTAATGCAAATGATTTAAAACAAAAAATCTGCAAATATGCTCCTACATTATTCTGCATAAATGACGATGAATATACAAACCCTGAAAACAGAATAAAATTAAAATCTCTTTTATGGGAATTATTTCCAAAGCCGCAGCCGTGGGAAAAGCCAAAAGATTATCAAATAAAACCGGCATTTGACGATAAAAATTCAATAAATATTGTATTTTGTCCTGACAATTTTTATACAAAGTATTTTGGAGTACTTTTACAATCAATTATAGACAATTCAAAACCTGATAAAAACTATGATTTATTAATTTTCGAAACGGATATCAGTGAAAATAATAAAAAATTATTATTAAAAATGATTCCGTCAAACTTTAGTTTGAGATTTGTTAATGTAACCGAATATATATATGAAAATTTTGGAGATTTAAATTTCTCGGCAAGAAACCACTGGAGTATAGCAACATTTTATAGACTTTTTATCCCGTTTATTATGAAAAATTATAAAAAAGTTTTGTATCTTGATTCGGATATGTGTACGAATCATAATATCGATGAATTATTTGAAATTGATATGGATACAGCAGAACTGCTTGCAGTTAAAGATACAGTATCTCCTATTTTGAACAAATACAAAGAAAGAAAAAATTATATGCAAAAGATTTTAGGCTTAAAGGAGCCGGAACAATATTTTAATGCAGGATGCGTATTATTTAATTTGAAAAACATTGAAATAGAAGATTATAAAACAAAATTATTAAACGCATTTGAAATAAATGATTTATGGTTTTTAGACCAAGATATTATGAATATGATATTTGAAGGGAAAACAAAACTAATTCATAACAAGTGGAATTATATATGGGGTTCATGCTTATGGACACCCCACTACATCTCACAAATAATAACAGATGCTACGTATAAGAAAATGTTTATAGAAGCCAAAACCGAACCATATATTATCCACTATACCACATCTAAAAAACCGTGGAACACAGTTGGAGTAGAACATGCAGACATCTTTTGGCATTATGCACGCAAAACTCCATTTTATGAAGAAATTTTATTTAATAATATAAAAAAAGCTTCACTACCCAAAAATAACAAGATGGATTATCATTTTTTAGAACGTATTCTATCAATTAAAAATAGGGGACAGCACAAGGTTTTAACAATATTAGGTATAAGATTTAAAATCAGACGAAAATAATAAAAATAAATATTGACAACGGAGTTTGATATAGTAAAATAGGGGATGTGGAAGGACACTTATTGGGGTGTCGCCAAGTGGTAAGGCAGCGGTTTTTGGTACCGCCATCTCGTTGGTTCGAATCCAGCCACCCCAGTTTTTTTAAAGACCGGCAACGGTCTTTTTTTATGACAAAATAAGAACAAAACAATCCAGCACGCAAGTATTTTTACCTTTTAACAGGACTTTTGGTCGGAAGAAAATAAGCGTACTGTCATGCTGAACTTGTTTCAGCATCTTGCAAAAG
>OMVC01000169.1 GCA_900314375.1 uncultured bacterium | reverse complement strand
TCACAGCGGAATTCCAAATTTTTTGGTTAAAACAGTTTTAGCGGAATTGCTTTTATCGTTTTTAGATTTTGGGTAATATCTTCTCCTGTTACACCGTCGCCTCGTGTTACTCCGCGCACGAATATCCCGTTTTTATAGGTTAAAGCAATTGCAAGTCCGTCAATTTTCAGTTCGCAAACAAGCTCTAATTCTTTATTATACTCTTTGCAAACTCTTTCATACCATTTTTCTAAATCTTCCGCATTGTATGAATTATCTAAACTGTATAAACGGTATTTATGTTTGTGCGGGAAAAATTTTTCACTTACCGAACCGACTCTTTGTGTTGGGGAATCAGGAGTGCGGAACATCGGATATTTTTCTTCCAGTTCTTTTAATTCCGCAAACAGACTGTCGTATTCAAAATCAGTCAAATACGGATTTTCATTCACATAATACTCATAGTTTGATTTATTTATTTCGTTTTTTAGAAAATTAATTCTTTCTAATATTTCCATTTTTACCCTTACATAGCCATTAATAATTCACGAATAACCTTCGTTGCTACTGCGGTTGATGCACCGCTTGAATCATAATCAGGTGCAAGTTCTACAACATCAGCACCGATTATATTAAAATCTTTCAAATATTTAAACCATTCGTTTAATTCTTTAAATGTCATTCCACCTGCTTCCGGAGTACCTGTTCCCGGCATTATTGACGTATCAAGGCAATCCAAGTCAACAGTTACAAAAACGGGTTTACTTTTTATGCAGTCTATATCCGAAAATTTATGGCATAAAGTGTTGTGCTTTTTCATAAATTCCCATTCTTCTTTCATTCCCGAGCGGATTCCGATTTGTTTGATATTATCTGCGCCTACTATCTTTGAACAATGTCGAATAACCGCACTATGAGACATTTCTTCGCCCAAATATTCTTCTCTTAAATCCGTATGAGCATCAAAATGTATTATAGCTAAATCATTATAAAACTTTGATACGGCTTTTATTTCTGGTAAAGTAACAAGATGCTCGCCCCCGATGCCGAAAACTCTCTTGCCGTCTTTATATATTTGTTCTACATTTTCTTGAATCATATCTAACGATTTATAGGTATTTCCCAAAGGAAATTCCAAATCCCCGACATCATGAAAATTGACATCCGCCAATTCTTTATCAAATACAGGCGAATATTCTTCCAACCCCCAGCTTGCAAGTCTTATTTGTTCAGGTGCAAACCTTGAACCCGAACGATATGATACCGTTCCGTCAAACGGAAGTCCCAGCATTACTATATCAGAAGTTTCATAATCAGGATTTTGTGCCATCCAATTCCTGTCTAAAAACGGGCCTTTTAACATTTTTCACTACTCCTTAATACTTAAAGATATTTTAACATGAAAAAACCGCGGAACAAATCCGCGGTCTTTTTGTATGTAGTTTTATATTTATGCTGTTATTTCTTCGTCTTTTTTAGTCGGAAGCTGAACAATTTCCGCGTTCTTTCTGTTTTTAACCATATCAGCCGTTACTACAAATTTATCAATATTTTCTTTTGTCGGAACATCATACATAACATCTAACATGATTTCTTCAACGATAGAACGCAAAGCTCTCGCACCTGTCTTACGCTTTATAGCTTCTTTTGCTATTAAATCAATTGCTTCAGGTTCAAATTCCAAATCAACACCGTCCATATCCAATAATGCTTTGTATTGTTTTAGAATCGCATCTTTTGGCTCTGTTAAAATCATTTTTAATGTCTTTTCATTTAACTGATCCAATACGGCATATACAGGAATACGACCGATAAATTCAGGTATTAAACCGAATTTTAATAAGTCTTCAGGCTGTAATTTCTTCAAAAGCTTCAACGCATTAGCATCCTTTTCGGCTTGTGATAATGATGCCGTGCCAAAGCCCACTGCGTTACCTACACCTGCTCTTGCATCAACAATTTTTTCCAAACCTACAAACGCGCCGCCGCAAATGAATAGGATGTTCTTTGTATTTACTTCAATAAATTCCTGATGCGGATGCTTTCTTCCGCCTTGCGGAGGAACGTGCGCTACAGTACCTTCTATCATTTTTAATAAAGCCTGCTGAACACCCTCGCCTGAAACGTCACGAGTGATTGAAGTGCTTTCTGATTTTCTTGAAATTTTATCAATTTCGTCGATATAGATTATTCCTCGTTCAGCTTTTGATGAATCGAATTCCGCATTTTGGTATAAACGTAACAAAATATTTTCTACATCATCGCCGACATAGCCTGCTTCTGTTAATGTAGTTGCATCAGCAACCGCAAAAGGAACATCAAGCATCTTAGCTAAAGTTTGAGCCAACAATGTTTTACCTGAACCTGTCGGTCCGACAAGCAAAATATTTGATTTTTGTATTTCGATACCGTCTTTATCGTCGGAATTGTGGCGTAAACGTTTATAATGATTGTATACAGCAACTGCCAACACTTTTTTGGCATCGTCCTGACCAACAATGTATTGGTCTAAATATGCTTTAATTTCGTGCGGTTTTGGAATAGGCTTTTCTGATTTTTCAATATTTTCGCCTTCAGCTGAAGATTCTTTGTCTTTTGATTCAAAGAATTCTTCATCCAAAATTTCGTTGCATAATTCAACGCATTCATCACATATATATACTTCAGGCCCTGCAATTAGCTTTTTGACCTGATCTTGCGTTTTACCGCAAAATGAACATTTTAATTTGTCATCGTCATGTTTTGGCATTATTTTCTCCAATTGGGATTTTTTTACAATTCTATTTTATTTCGTCACGAGATACGACTTTATCAATCATACCGTATTCTAAAGCTTCTTGAGGAGTCATGATATAATCTCTATCTGTATCTTTTTCAATCTTCTTGATTGATTGGCCTGTATTAGACGCAAGAATTTCATTCAATGATTTCTTAATTCTTATAATTTCTGCAGCCTGAATTTCAATATCTGTTGCTTGACCTTGGGCTCCGCCTAATGGTTGGTGAATAAGTACTCTTGAGTGAGGTAATGCTAATCTTTTACCTTTAGTTCCTGATGATAGCAAAAATGCACCCATAGAAGCTGCTTGACCTAAACAAATTGTTGAAACATCAGCTCTTATATGTTGCATTGTGTCATATATTGCAAATCCTGCAGTAACGCTGCCGCCCGGTGAATTGATATATAACATAATATCTTTTTCAGGATTTTCACTATCTAATAACAATAATTGAGCAACTACCAAATTAGCTACCATATCATCGATTTGCGTTCCCAAAAATATAATTCTTTCTCTTAATAATCTGGAGAATATATCAAATGATCTTTCTCCTCTGCTTGATTGTTCTATAACTACTGGTACAAAACTCATAATTTTCCCTTTCTTATTTTATATATCAGGGGCGGCATAAAAATATGCCGCCTTGTATTGTATACAATTATGCACTAACTTCTTCTTTTTTAGGTTCAACTTCAACATATTCGAACTTGTTATTATCAATTAAGAAGTTTCTTACTTTTTCGTTAATAATTTGTTGTGATAAAGAATTTAAAAAGTTAGGATTATTTCCGAATTGTTTAACAATTTGTTCAGGCGATGCGCCGTAAGCCGCGCTCAACTGAGATAATTTACCCGAAAAATCAGATTGTTGTACTGAAATATTTTCTTCCTTAGAAATTTTATCAATTATTAATGAATTTTTAATCCTTGCCTTAGCATCGTTAACAAGGTTTGCATTAAAGTTGCTTTCTCCGCCTTGTGATTGGATGAATTTATTCCAATCTACACCTTGAGCTGATAATCTTTGTTGATAATCTCCGCGTAACGCGTTAACTTCTCTGTTAATCATTGATTGAGGAATGTCAACTGATGTTGAATCAATTAATGATTTGAAAATTGCATTTTCTGCACTTGTTCTTTTCATACTTTCTCTTTGATTATCAAGATAGTTTTGAATATCAGCCTTTAATTCATCAACAGTTGAAAATCTTGATGAAC
>OMVC01000064.1 GCA_900314375.1 uncultured bacterium | reverse complement strand
TGTGGATGTTTATAAGATTTACACTATATAAGGAGGCTTTATGTCTAAATATTTAAAATTTATGAATACTCCTGAAGGCGTACAGCAGATTTTTACTCGTGAAAAAATTGGTAAAATGTCCAGTGATGAATTTGAAAAACATGAAAAACGCATTCACGAACAACTAAACAAAATCGGCATACCAACAAACGGGGAACTTGCATATGAAAATCAAGGCAAAATTTTTGTTTGGCACACAATGGGTGATGGTAAAGTCTGTCCCGAATGCGATTCTATGGAAGGAAAAATTTTTGAACACATGGAAGACATTCCGGATGATCTTCACCCAAATTGCAGATGTTTTATCGAAGAAATTGATTTATATGCTGCATAGCTGATATAATAATTTCGTGAAAAAATTCGTTCTAACAATTTTGGCTTTTTTGGGTTTTGTTTCTTATATAGATGCAAAGCAAGTTTTGCCTGAAAAAATTACTAAAGATACAATCACAATAACTGCTCAAAAAACAGGTGAACTCGGGAAAAACTATTTTTATTGTACAAATGGAGAAAAGTGTTCAACTGAACAAGTTGTCCGAGAATATTATAAAAATAAGGGTTATCAGGTAATGCGTGCTGAATATTCTTTCTGGAAAGGTATTTTGGTGTTAAGTTTTCTTGATGAATTATATCCGCAAACATTGAATACCAAATCTGAAAGCAAATTATTTGATATTGAAAACAAAAATGTCACATACGAAGAATTAAATCAAAAATTGAATTTAATAAAAAAATCTAATATTCAGCAATTTATAAATAATCAAATAGTTAAACACGAACAAGGCTCATATATACGCTGGCTTGATGAGTGGGAAATTGAAGGGTTCAAAAACCCGACTGAATATTTTAAATCGCCAATTGTGCAAGAATTTTTAGCAAAAATCGATAATAAAACATTTTGCAAAATACTGCAACACACGATAAAGGATTATGACAGAAATCCCGTAGGAACACCGGATTATATAGTCTGGAATAGCAAAGAAATGATTTTTGTTGAAGTTAAACGCAAAAATGAAACTCTAAAACCTGAGCAAATTGAATGGGGTGAATTTCTGATAAAAAATAAAATTCCATATAAAGTATTACGTGTTTTGCCCAAATAACTTCCGACTAAATATGTCAAACTCGCGATACTTTATGTCAAAATCCCTGATACAACAATGGGGTTTATTGGGGACTTTTGAATTGTAATTAGTCAAACTTGCGATACTTTATGTCAAAATCCTTGATACAGTATAATCTACCCATAAAAAAATTACAGACCGAGAACAAATGTCATCGGTCTGTAATTTGGAGGATAGGGGACTCGAACTCCTGACCCTCTGCGTGCAAAGCAGATGCTCTACCAACTGAGCTAATCCCCCAAGCTTTACTTGGGCAAACATCCCTTTGGGGTGTCTGTATAATCTATTATACATGAGGATTTTTTTTTGTAAAGGGTTTTTTTAAAATCTTTTGCAAATTATGATATAATCTTATTATGAACGAACGTCTTAAAGAAAGTCTTAAAATGCTCCCTGAACTTCCGGGATGCTATATTTATTATAATTCCGATAATGAAATTATATATGTCGGAAAAGCTAAAATACTTAAAAGACGTGTAAAGTCTTATTTCAATCGCAAACACCATGACAGCGTAAAAGTAAACGTACTTGTATCTCAAATCGACCATCTTGAATACATAATTACAAATTCTGAAGTCGAAGCGTTGATTCTTGAAAGTCACCTTATAAAAAAACACAAGCCAAAATATAATATTTTATTGAAAGATGATAAAAAATATCCGTATTTTCTAATTACCGATGAAGATTTCCCGCGAATTTTGATTGTCAGGAAACGAAATATGAACAAACTGAAAGGCAAATACTACGGGCCTTATACAAATATTGGCGCAATGCATTCTACTCTTGATTTCTTGAAAAAAATATTTCCGCTTCGCCAATGCAAACAACCAAGGTTCAAATCACGCCCTTGTCTTTATCATTCTATAGGAAAATGTTTAGCGCCTTGTCAAGGATTAGTTTCCAGTGAAGAATACAAAGCTGTTGTCCATCAAGCTGAATTATTTTTATCAGGTAAACAATCAGAACTTATTAACCAGCTAAAAGAACAGATGCAAAAATATGCGGACTCGGAACAATTTGAAAAAGCTGCACGATTGCGTGACAGTTTTATGGATTTACAAACAACGCTTGAAAAACAAAAAGTTGTGTATGAAAATACAAAACTTAATGAAGATGTTATATCACTTATGCACGAAGACGGTATTTTAGTTATTGTTGTTATGATGATAAGAGAAGGTCGTTTAATCGATAAAAAAGATTTTACATACGAAGTTGAAGCACAAGATAAAATAGAATTTTTTGAAACATTTTTTAAAGAATATTATTCTACCCTTTCTCTTGGTTTTCCTGATAGAATAGTTTCCGATACTCTTGAAGAACTGGGCAATAAATCATTATACGAACAATGGCTCAATATAATTTCAGATAAAAATGTTAAAATAAGTTACGGGAAATCAGCGCAAGGCAAGGAATTACAAAAACTTGCCGATAAAAACGCTCAAGTAATTCTTAATAATGCAAAGCTATCGCAAATGTCAAAAATTAACGAAGATTTCAATAATATCGGCTCATACTTAAAAGAAAAACTGCATCTTAATAATTTTCCGTATCGCATGGAATGTTATGATATTTCACATATACAAGGAACTAATACTGTTGCTTCAATGGTAACTTTTATTAACGGTTTAAGCAAAAAATCCGAATATAAAAAATTTAAAATTAAATCTACAGAGGGCAAACCTGACGATTTTCTATCAATGAAAGAAGTTTTAACACGCCGTTTATCTCATCTTGGGGATAAAGGCTGGGACAAACCTGATTTAATTATTATAGACGGCGGGAAGGGGCAATTATCAAGTGTTATGCAAATCGTCAAAGAACTAGGGATTGAAGGTATAGATTTTGTCAGTCTTGCAAAGCGCCAAGAAGAAGTCTTTTTACCAAATAAATCAAAATCAATACTCTTGCCAAGAGAATCAAGCGCGCTGTTTTTAATTCAGCGTATAAGAGATGAAGCACACAGATTTGCAATTACTTACCACAGAAAATTGCGCGCTAAAAGTAGTTTAAAGACAGAATAATACTATTGCAATTTGAATTTTACAACAGAATTATTACCTTGCGATGATACATACAAATAAGAATCAGTTATATACATGCAATACGGATTTTTGATATCTGTCAGTAATTCCGAAATTTCACCGCTGGAGCCCACTTTTAATACATTATTTTTATTATAATTTGCTATATAAATATTCCCTGATTTATCCATAGCTAACCCGATAGGGCCATCGATTTTAGGGCTTTTTATATATACAATTTTTTTATTATCAGGTCCGATTTTATATATTGTATTATCAGAAAATCCTGCGACATATAAATTCCCTGACGAATCGGTAACAATACCTGTCGGGCTTGATATATTATTATAATTTATAACGGATGCTACAGGTTTTTCGGGGTTATCTGCCGGAGTACTCACAGCTGTTTCATTTGTTTGTTGCTGCTCTTGCGTGAATGCCGCCTGCTTAAGCGTTTGAACCTGTTCTTTTATATTCGATATTGCATTTTTTGTTTGTTCCACTGCATTTTTAACAGAATTTTGCACATTTTCCTCTTGTGTTTGCTCTTGAGCCTGAATTTCTTCTTGTGCTTTTTGTTTTGCTATTTCCATATCAGATTTTATTGAATTAGTAAGCATTGTTGCTTTTTGACCAATCATTGAATCCTGCGGAATTAAGGTTAAATACATCAAAGCTTTGTCACTTTGTCCGATTCGTTTGCTTATTTCTGCAGCTTTATATACAG
>OMVC01000049.1 GCA_900314375.1 uncultured bacterium | reverse complement strand
GAGAGGGAATAAAAAAACGAAACAATTTTCCATTTTCCACTTTCAATTTTCAATTTAATAAATAGCTTGACTTCTTGTCTTCTTGTCTTCTGAACTTTTGAACCTCTGCTCCGAATTAGTATCTTAACGGAATTTTCGAGCGCTGAACTTCTATGTTCTCATAACCAAAATTCAACAACATTCGATTGGCGCTCATATAAAATATGTTTTCATCAAATGTCGGACCTATATTGACAGAACTAACCGAATCCTTATTGAAAATATATTCCAAATAAGGAACAAACAAGCCGTTCTTTTCAACAACTTTAGTTTGCTTTGAATTATCCGCCCCAAATGCGTTTACTATAACTATACGATACTCTCGTTCACTTTTAAATTGAGGGTTTTTAAAAAATATACTGACAATATTTAAAACATCCACAAGCTCAAACATTATATCAAACAATTTCACCTTGTTTGCCCGCTTTGATTTAGAAGCTTTTTCAAATAAGGAATTCCATTTTTTAAAAATCGCGCGAATAATCTTTGATTGCTTTGCTCTGTCATAAATTACACTGCCATATATCGGTAAATAATTGTTCTCTGTCATCTCTTTTATGAGCTTTTTCTTGTTAAACCCAATATTGTAGCCTGTATAATTCTTACCCTTTGCGTAATTATTCCATAAAGTCAAATTGTCATTATCAGAAGAAAACGATGTTGTAAAATACTCTAAATTATTCAACAATTCACCGCTACCGTCAACTATGTGCCTGTATTTATTCTTGAAATGATTGCTTATCTTTTCAAATAATTCTTCATTTAATGACGGAGTTTCATTTATTAGTTTTATTATAAGTTTATAAGAATAGGCAACTTCTTCTTTATCATTTAAATACAAAACATTCGAAAATCTGATTGAATTATGCGAAATAATTTCCAACATCTTTTCAGGCTTCGTATAATGATAAATGACCGAATCACTGTCATTATCAAGGAGCTTTTTAATCTTCGGAATCTTTTTCAATAAATCGTCATAATAGGACATCAAAAAACCTCTGCTATATTAATATTATAACATACGGTTCAATGGTTTTAAAGTGGTTTTAGATGTCGATACGTTTCAAATCCGTTTTAATATGCTGTTGCAATTTTTTGTGAATTTGAAGCATTTCAGCTCTGGTTAAATATTTTGAAAAATGAGCAAATTCTTCCATAATATCCCAGGAAGAATAATTACCCTTTTCAACCCTTTTAATCCAATCATTTACTTCAGTTGTAAGCATAACTTCGCTCCTTTACAAAAACAGCCCCGAACTATTCGTCGGGGCTTTCTGTATTACAAAAATTATCCTACCGCATTTTTAATTTGTCAATAATTATATATTATTAATTCTTAAATATCTTTTATTATTTTTAAGCCGTTATAAGAAGATTTTAGCGTATATTAAGTTTTGTAAATATGTATGCATTAAATATAGCAATTTTATATATAAAAAATACTTTATATACATGTAAACACGAGGATGCTTAAATAGAGGATTCACACCGAACTTTAAGCACACACTTCACACTTCACTATTACGAGGAATGGTTAAAGGTTTTACATTCCAAAGGGTCTTATTATAAGACTCTTTTTTTTATGCTTATGTTATAATTTTTACATAAGCGTTTTTTGTAGCCGAAGTTATAAAAGCGCATGCCTACATGTTTATAGGGAGAAATATATGCTAGATTTTTTATTCGCGAAGAAAGAGTGTGTTTCAGCAAAGGACAAAGAATTAAACAAAATTTATGAAAGCTTAAAAAAAGCTTATCCGTTTGATAATATTCCGGAATTGAGAAAAAAATATTTATCTATGCATATCCAAAAATACGGATATCTGACATACTCATTCCAAAAAGCACAAGATGAACTCACAAACGAAGAAGTTCTTTATGCTTTGGAAGAAAAATGGAAACAAAATAAAGTCTTCAAAGACGGGAAATTCTCTTTCCGCAACAATCAAATAAGCGTTCTTGAACGTAATCACGAAAAAAATTCCGATTGGTTCAAAAAAGAAGGACACAATATTAAACTTATAAACCTTGCCGCTTTAGGCAACGGCAACAAATCCCAAGACACAGGAAAGTTTTTTGATTGGCTAAAACAGTTATTAATTCTTCCGACAGGGAATTTGGATAACGGAATATATAACACTACAATATATTTAATACCGTTTCACCCCAGAGAATTTGGCTGTGCATATCTCCCAAAAAGCAGTGAAGTAAGTTCAAAGCTGAATGATGAACATATCCAAGAAATTACGGGAATGGATGTTAAAGAGCAATTGCAAACGTTTATCACAATGGCGCAGCTTGCGGGACATCCTGTTATTTATGATATCCTTCCGCAAACCGGAAGATTTTCAAAATTTGTACTCGCAAACCCGAATGTTGCTCGTTGGTATGATATCACAGAACTTCAAAAATCATTGGAAACAAAAGTCGATGAAGTCGCAGAATTTTTATCAAAAGATCACGATGCAGATGATATAAAAATTACAAAAGAAGTTTACCTTCAAAGATTAAAAGGTAACAGCGGAGAATTGAGTCCTGCATATCAAGAATTATACGATAACTTCGAAGGAATAATGATTGAGCATAAGAAGAACCTTTCAAATTCTATGCTTGAAAAAACTTATCAAATAAAATTACACAAACGCGTGAAAGATTTAATCGGTAAAATTCACGAATTCAAAAGTCCTAATAAACCTTTGGAAGAAAGTGATATTACAAAACACATAGAATCCATACAATTACTTATTAATGAAGGTTTATGGCCGGCTCCCGGAGGAGCTTGGTGTTCTGCCGGAGTTCCTGTTTTTGACGGGATGAGCGAATGCGGAGGATATCCTGTATTCAAGCATTTTGATTACAAAGGAGATGATGTAACAGCACTTGCCAACCTTGATTGTCAAACTCCTTATTATTTTGTAAATCTTGAAAACGGCAGATACAATGAAAACGTTATCGATTTATTTATAAAAAGTATGGAGACACTCCAAAAAGATTATAACTTTGACGGGTTCAGAATTGACCATATAGATCACGTTGTTGACGAAGTATCAGAGCAAAACGGACGTCCTATCAGTTATAGAGCACCAAGATATGTTTTGCACAGATTGAATTCCACAATGAAGAAAAAAATCCCGTATTTTGCAACGTTAGCAGAATATATGCTCTGGGATAATTACTACAAAGAATACCACGAAGATATGAAATTTGACGTTCTTTGGGGAAATGATATTATCTCTCAATTTGATAAAACTCCTGAAAAAATAACGGAAGATAACCAAAATTTAACTAATTATAATATCAAATTCAAAAAAGGTAATATGCTTTCTATTTTGAAAACATACAACAATCAGGACGGCGAATTTCACGTTATAGACCAATATCCTGCTCAATTAGGCGAACAGGGAGCATTATATAAATGGGCAAAATATAAACTTCTTCCGGGCGGTAAATATGCACAAAGACCTGTTATGTACGCAGATGGGGACGAAAGTTACACAAACGGCGGTTTAGAATACACAATAGGCGAAGAAGTTGCTATGAGTCGTAATAATAACGAAGATTTCTATACAAAATTTGATGCAATAGACAGATTTGTTAAAAATAATAATATAATTACAAACGGTGAAGCTCAAATCATTATTGAAGATGATGACGGTTACTGCGCTTGGCTAATAACAAAAGAACCTATGAAAACCGCTTATTTGATTGTTTCTAATTATAAATACCCGACGGAAAAAATTCTCAAAACCGCACCTACAGGCGAACAATATAAAGAAATAGTCGAAGGATACGCTGTTTTTGACAAAAATATTGCCATCCCCGGGGATTACACTTTAAAATATGAATATGTATTGGATGAAAAAGATTACAAAGCGCAAGAATTGGAAAATTCAGACAATATTCATTTTGAAAAATTAGAACCGGGAGAATTCAAAATATACGAACTTCAACGAGGGAATTAGATGCGTAGAAGTTTAGAGGCGTAGTCTGTTTCTAAAAGAGGACAGGAAGTCAAGAAGGCAGGAGGGCAGGCTTTTTATTAATTGAAAATTGAAAATGGAAAGTGGAAAATTGTTTCGTTTTTTTATTGCCCCTCCCTTGGGGGAGGGTGTCCGAAAGGACAGGAGAGGGGTTTATATAATTGAAAATGGAAAGT
>OMVC01000053.1 GCA_900314375.1 uncultured bacterium | reverse complement strand
AATAATAAAAGATGAAATTAAACAGTCAGTTAAAAAATTTGATAGTTCTGCTGAACCTTTGACCGAAATTGAAAAACTTGCATATTTGCCTTCAAAATTAAGAAATAATATTAGTTACTCTAACGACAAGTTTAATTTTGGTGAAAAATCTATTTCTAATGTAGGTGCAATTGCTGAAAATTTGGGATTCAAAATTCAAGATAAAGCGACACTAAGGCAATCAACTTTAATAGTAGATGCTTGCGAAGCTCTTGGATATGAAATAGAACCGAATGTAAATATTGATAAAAAACCTTATAAAAAAGATACATTAGTTTCTATCTACAAAAGTCAATATCCGGAGAAATTGTCTCCTATTGATTATCAAATAGCCTCATTATTTACAGATATTGGTTATCAGATTGCATTAGAAGATAAAGAGTTACTGCAAGTAGAAATTGCTTATATTGAAAACTACATAAAAAAAGAATTTAATTTGTCACCATCGGAAAGATATCGTTTGCAAATGCGAGGTGAGTTGCTTGTTCATACAAAAGCAATTAATACAAGTGAAACGGTCAAAAAACTTATTAAAATGCTTGATGATACAGGTAAAGAAACTATTGCAAAATATATTATCTCTGTTGCGATGGCTGACGGAATAGTGAAAGATAGTGAATTAAAAATCTTACAAAAAATATTTAAACAACTAGACTTTTCTGATGATTATTTGAATTCAACATTATCAGAACTTATAAATAGTAATGATGACGTTGTAACAGTAGAAAAAGGAACATCTATAAAGAAAAAAGGTTCTAAAATACCTACTGAAATTGAAACAGATGAAAAAGTTGAACTAAAATTAGATACTGAAAAATTAGAAAAAATTAAAATTAATACATCTGAAATTCACAATGTATTACAAGAAATTTTTGCAGACGAGCAGACAGAGGTATTAAAGTCTGAACCTATAGAAACGGTTTCATTAGAAGATGAAGATAAAACAGAGATGGAAAGCGGCTTGCAAAGTATTATAAATATCATAATTGAAAAAGGAAATTGGACTCGCAATGAATTACTTAATATCATTCAAAATAAAGGAGTAATGTTAAGTAGTGCTATTGATGAAATTAATGAATGGTCAGAAGAAGAGTACGGTGATTTTCTTGTAGAAGAAGATAATGATGTTTATATTGTAAATGAAGATGTTGTTAATTTAATAAGAAAATAAGGAATGAATAAATGGAAAAAATAAAAATTAAAGCAAAAGAAAAGAATGCAATTATTGAATCTCTAAAAGCGGGTATAGTTCCCAAAATTGGGTTGCAGCATATTCAAGTTGGAAGAGCCGACGAAATTAAAGAAATGATAAAAGATTATGATTTAATTTCTGATGGTGGTGCAAAAACTAGATTTATTATTGGTGAATATGGCTCCGGAAAAACATTTTTCCTAACTTTATCAAAATTAATTGCTCATGAAAAGAATTTGGTAGTTGTTTCTGCTGATATCACAACGGAAAAAGTATTATGTTCTTCTGACGGAAAATCTCAAAAATTATTTTCTGAATTAATAACAAATATGTCTACCAAAACAAAACCTGATGGTGGTGCATTGAGGTCTATTATTGAGAGATGGGCATCAAAAATATTACAAAACAGTGAAAATATTACTGAAGAAAATATTTATAAAGAATTAATGCCGTTGGAAAAATATGTTGCTTGTTACGATTTTTCAAAGGTATTAACCACTTATATTAATGCATACCAAAATGGTGATGATATGAAAATGTCACAAGCATTAAGATGGTTAAGAGCGGAATACTCTACGAAAACAGATGCTCGTAATGACTTAGGTGTAAGAACTATTATTGATGACAATAATTTCTATGAATATTTAAAGTTATTTGCCGGTTTTGTAAGATTGGCAGGATATTCTGGTTTAATTGTAAGTATTGATGAACTAGCAATTTTAGCAAGACTTAAATCAAATATTAGAAATAAAAACTTTGAAAGAATTTTGAATATAATAAATGATTCTTTACAGGGAACAACAGAATATATTGGTTTTATATTTGGTGGTACACCTGAATTTTTGGAAGACAAATACAAAGGTATGTACAGTTATGGAGCATTGGAAACTCGTTTAGCAGATAATCCGTTTGCTAAAGAAGGGATGAAAGACCTAACGGGACCTGTTATAAGACTTGAAAATTTATCGCAAGAAGAATTATACATGTTATTTATAAATATACGAAATGTATTTGCAGAATATGATGAAACGAAATATTTGGTTTCTGAAAATGATATTCAAACATTTATGCAATGGCTAATGAATAGACTAGGTGCAAAATCCTTCCTTTCTCCAAGAGAATCTATTAAAGCATTTATAGGTTTATTAAGTCAACTACAAAATTATCCAGATACAAATATCTCAAATTATTTATCAGGAGTACAAATTCAAGAGGATAAAGAACCAATTGATGAAGAATTAGTATCATTAACTTTAGGAGAATAATGGAACCTTTTTATTTATTAAATAAAAAAATACAAAAAGTTATTCATGAAATGAAATGGGAAAATTTCAGACCAATTCAAGATGAAGCAATTGTTCATATGATTAATTCTCCGAGCGATATGATAATATCTGCACCAACAGCAAGTGGAAAAACAGAAGCAGCTTTTTTGCCGATAATTTCGCAAATAGCTGATAGAGGAAAAGATTCGGTAAAAATATTATATATTTCACCATTAAAAGCTTTAATTAACGACCAATTTTCAAGAATAGAGGCTCTATGTAAACATATAGACTTTCCAATTACCAAATGGCATGGAGATGCAAATCAATCAAAAAAGGCTACACTAATTAAAAATCCGGCTGGTATATTGCTTATAACTCCAGAGTCCATTGAATCTTTATTTTTGAATAAAACAGAATTTTTAGGACCATTATTTAAAAATTTAGAATATATTGTAATTGATGAAATACACAGTTTTATTGGTAATGAAAGAGGTTCTCAATTAAAGAGTTTAATTAACCGATTGGAACATACAGTTGAAATACATCCTTATAAAATTGCGTTATCTGCAACAATAAGTAATCTTTCAGATATTGCAAAATGGTTAAATCCAAATAATTCTACTTCTGTGAAAATAATTGAAGATAACGATAAATCAAAAGATACTGTTGGTCTAATAAAATGTTATGAAAGTACACCTCCAGTTGTTGGTGTGGATAAAGATGAATTTTCTGAATTGAAACAGGATTTATTTAAGGTCATTAAACAAGAAAAAAATTTGATATTTGCTAATGCAAAAATGACACTGGAAGAATACTGTGATTCAATGCAAAATATTGCATCTGAAAACAAATATCCGAACAATTTTTATATCCATCATGGATCTTTGGCTAAAAATATCAGAGAACAATGCGAGGACTTATTAAAAAAAGAATCAAATATTTCTGTATTTTGCACAAATACATTAGAGTTAGGAATTGATATTGGAAATATTGACAGAGTAATATTTTTAGCTCCACCATTCTCTGTTGCTTCTATGGTACAGCGACTTGGTCGTTGCGGCAGAAAAGAAAATGCAAGAAAAGAATTTAGATTTTATATTGAAGAAAATGCTATTGATGATAAAGCTACTTGGCAGGATAAGTTAAGAGTTCAATTAGTCCAAAGTATTGCTATTGTAGAGTTGATGTTAAAA
>OMVC01000055.1 GCA_900314375.1 uncultured bacterium | reverse complement strand
TAAGAAAAATCGCTCAATAACTTTGGCTCTCGCATTATACGGATTTGCAAAAACAGTTGTTATACCGAGTTTTTCATATACACCTTTAAATCCGTATTGTTCAAATCCATCCTTATATTTACCCCTAAAATATTTACCCCTGAATGCTCTGCCGTTATCAAGATAAACAAACTTCGGAATTTTACCCAGATTTAATATTGCATTTCTTAGAGCTGACGCAATATTTTGCGTATTTTCTTCTATCATTATTTCATACCCGACAAGTACAGTCGATTTCCAATCCAAAAATCCGATTAATGTTGCACGACAGGGTTTCCCTGTAAACGGATTTATTACCTGAAAGTTTAATCTTTTCCCATCTGCTACCAAAATTTCTCCGACTTCGATTTTTGAAATATCCCTTTTGATATGCGGAATGACATCTTCTCTCAGGGCTTTTTCGCCGTCACGCAAAAGAGTCCATTTGTCAAAATAATTTGCTTTATACCAATTGGCGAATTTTCTGAATGTCGGCGGTGCAGGGATATACTCTGCCCTCTGAGTTTTTAGAACATATTGGGTTAAAGATATTGCTTTTCCGATACTGAATTTATTCGGGTGCAATAAAAGTTTCAAAAATATTTGTTTTTCGTGTTCTGTAAGACAGGTTCTTGAATAATCTTCGTAATGGTAATTCGGAATTAAAAGTTCATAGTTACTACTATTTCCTAAAATCCGTTTCCACCTTTGCAAAGTTCCTATTGAAACATTCCCGAGTTTTGCATAAATATCAGGATACAAAACTTGTGCGTTATATGCACCTAAAAAATCATTATCAAACTGCGTTTTATTCTGCTGATTTTTGCGTTCGTTTTTCCAAAGATTTAATAAATTCGATCTTGCAAGTGCAATAACTTTTGCTTTATCGGGTTTGTGAAAATCAGTTGGTACGGGAAGCTGTTTTTCAGCATAACTCGGAACAATTTTGGAATAATACTTTTCCTGAAGTTCCGGTTCAATGCTTGATAACAGAATCTCAAAACTTTTTCCGCCTTTGACAGTGATTTCTCTGGTAATGTATTTACCCTTTGACAGCCTGATAGCTCGTGTACTTACACCTTTGAGTTCTGCTAATTCTTTGATTGTAATGTATTTTTCATCTGTCATTATCTTGGCTCCTGTGGGTATTTCGGCACCATTCGCCTAAGTCGGCTCATTGCCTCAATTATCCTACGTCGCTATCGTAGTGCTTACGCACCGGCTACGCATTCCATTAATGACTCTGAACTCGGAAAATTGGAACTGTTTCCGACTTAATTTGTATCATTCGGACACATAGTCGGAAACAAATAAGGACTTGATGTTTCTTTAAAACGAGTTAAAATGTGTGTACCCAAATCATCTACCCTAAAGGAGTTACCCCATGAAAAAAGAATTAAGAAAACAGGTTGAATTACTTGAGCAAAAAATGTCAAAGAGTCCGAATAATAAGAAAAACGGTGGAAGTCATTTTCTGTACCGCAGGGAAAGAATGATACGTTTTAAAATGTTGCAGAAAAATATACCGCAAAAAATGCTTGCCAAAAGATTAAATCTAACCGAAAGCTACATATCAAAACTCATAACCGGCAAACGCTATAACAAAGATTTTGAAAGTTATATTATACATATTTTAGACATAAATTATTGTTGTATTTGATTAATGTAAAGACATTCAATTGTCATGCCTGCTATTATTTGCATTTAATTTTATATTCACTTCCCCATTTATCCATAGCATCAAGTATGGGTTTTAGACTTCTGCCTGTTTCGGTTAGAGTATATTCCACTCTTGGCGGAACTTCGGCATAGACTTTTCTTGTAACAAGTCCGTCCTCCTCCATCCCTCTGAGGTTTGTTGTCAAAACCTTTTGCGACACTTTTCCGATTGATTTTCTAAGTTCTCCGAATCTTTTTGTGCCGGTGATTAAATCCCTAATTATCAAAACTTTCCACCTGTCTGAAATCATGCTTAACGTAACTTCAACAGGACATGGCGGTAATTCTTTTTTGTTCTTCATAATCTAAAACCTTTCATTTATTAAATAGTTTCTAATAGTTACTATATTACTTTTTTGTGCTTACTTTACAATATATACCGACTAATTTATTATAAAACCATAAAAATGAAAAAGCAAAGGAGAGTTTTATGGTAAAAATCGCTATTGTATGCGCTAACGGCAGGGCAGGAAAATTAATCACAAACGAAGCTGTTTCAAGAGGTTTGGATGTTACAGCAATTGTAAGAGGCGAAAATC
The DNA here is from genome assembly GCA_900314375.1 of uncultured bacterium. Classification (GTDB taxonomy): domain Bacteria; phylum Cyanobacteriota; class Vampirovibrionia; order Gastranaerophilales; family Gastranaerophilaceae; genus Zag111. The sequence goes on along the minus strand of OMVC01000055.1, from coordinate 5,186 downwards.
AAACGAATGCTAAAAATGCTATTTTAAAAGATTTGTTCGACCTGACAAAAGAAGACTTAAAAGATTTTGACGTGATAATTGATGCGTTTGGTGCTTGGAGCGAAGATGCGCTGCCTTTACACGTAAAAAGCTCACAATATTTGTGTGATTTGTTGGCAAGAACGGATAAAAGATTGTTAATTGTTGGCGGTGCCGGAAGTTTGTATGTTAACCCCGAACATACAATTCAAGTATATCAAACTCCTGATTTCCCTGAAGTTTATATTCCGCTTGCAAAAGCTCAAAGCAAAGAACTGGAGGAATTAAGAAAAAGAAATGATGTTAAATGGACATTCTTAAGCCCTGCGGCTGATTTTCAAGCAGATGGAGAGAGAACGGGGAAATATATCCTAAACGGAGAAGAATTAATACCTAACAGCAAAGGTGAAAGCATAATTTCTTACGCAGATTATGCCGTTGCAATGGTCGATATTGCCGTTCAAGATAAATATATTCAACAAAGAATATCTGTAGTAAGAGAATAAAGAATTTTTATTAAAGAGTGCGAAACATAACAGATGTTTTCGCACTCTTGTTATATAATAACCTTGAGAGGTTTATTATGCTGAAGTCGGAAAGTTTTATTAAAATTGCAGGGGTTTGGGTTATTGCCCTGATGTTTATCTGGTCAATTTTGATAATAATTTTAAATCATTCCGACTTAATGATTGTATATGGTTTTGGGAACATTTTAAACAGACTTCCTTTTTATTCACCCTCAAAAATATTGAACGTTGTGTTTGTAAGTTTTTTCTTTATTGTGTATTTGATTTCATTTTTGAAATTAATGCAAAATAAAATTCACGTAAAATCGTACAAAAACATCTGCTGTCTTTTATTAATGGCAATTTCCGGCAGTATTGTCTGTGTTTCTTTGAACTACATCGTAAGTCTGCTTGTTGGCTTTGTTTTAAAGAAAAAATATTCCGTAATTTTAGTTTTGTTAAACATTTTATCTTGTTTAACGGTTGATATTTTAGTTCCCGACGTTAAAAAACTTGAATTCATTGATATTGTAAAAGGCACTCTGCTTGACCAAATTTTAGCTGATACGGTTTCAACCTGCAGTTTTCATATATTTTTGTTTATTCTTGGGATTGTGTTGGTGCAAGAAATTAAACAGAGGCTTGAACTTGAAATAACGAACGCTAAATTGAAAGTATTTAAAGAAATTGATGATATTTCAATAAGAAACTCTGAAAGAATTGATATTGCAAGAGAGCTCCACGACAGCATCGGGCATCATCTCGCTGCAATAAGTACAAATCTTCAGCTTGCAAATGCTCTATGTAAGGATGAAGCAAAAGAACCGATACAAGATGCTTATGACACATCAAAAGTTTTAATGAATGATATCAGAGGAATAGTTTCTGCCTTAAAACAAGATAAAAGTTTAGATTTATACGAAGCAATAACGAAGATTATAAAATCAATAAAATCGCCAAAAATCACTTTTGATATGGATAAATCCCTTGTTATACAAAATCAAAAAATAAAACACGTTTTATTTAGAACTGTTCAGGAAATTATTACAAACGCAATGAAATACTCGGAAGCCGAAAGCCTTTTTATTTCAATAAAATACGAGAATAATTTTATTATTTTAAACGCTAAAGACGATGGAGTAGGCTGTGAAAATTTAAAACTCTCAAACGGACTAAGCGGTATGACAGAAAGAATTGAAGAACTTTTTGGATGTGTTGAATTTAGAACCTCAAAAAATAACGGCTTTGTTACAAATATAAAAATCCCTTATGGGGGTAACAATGATTAGAATTATTGTTGCAGAGGATCAACATTTAGTCAGGAAAGGAATTGTAGGTTTGTTGAAGCTAAACAATGATTTTGAGGTAATTGCAGAAGCATCTGATGGGATTGATGCGTATAATAAAATTATTGAACTTAAACCCGATGTTGCGCTTTTGGATATTAAAATGCCGAAAATGAACGGGATAGATGTTTTGGAAAAATTGAATAATGCAGGTGTCAAAATAAATTCAATACTTTTAACAACGTTTAACGACGAGGATTTATACAAAAACGCACTTGTTGCGGGTGCAAATGCTTTTCTTTTAAAGGATGTGTCAATTGAAATTTTATCTGATACTATTTATAAGGCTGCGAAAGGCGAGCATATAATTAACCCTTTGATAACTCCAAAAACAATAGAAAAAATTCAAGCGGATACAAGGTTCATTTCAATAGATGATATAACAGAGGAGCTTACAAAAAGAGAAATTGAAGTTTTAAAGCTCATATCAAACGGTTACAGCAACAAAGAAATCGGAGAGTTATTGTCAATTTCAACGGGTGTGGTTAAAAATTATACCTCAGCGATTTTTCAAAAATTAAATGTAAGAGATAGAACAAGAGCCGTTTTAAAAGCGATTGAGATGGGGTTGATATAATATATGACTTTTGTCACGTCAATATAAAAAACATTTATATTAGCATAAATTTATGAAAAAATTTGTGCTTTTTTTATTATTAATAATTCAATTAGGTGCAAGTGCAGAAGAAATAAAACCAATTTCTTTAAATGAGGCAATCCAAATAGCTTTAGAAAATAATTTGGACTACAAAAGCGGCAAGTTAAACATTGATATTGCAAAAAACAATATAAAATCTGCAAACAGGCTTCAAAATCCGGGGATTTATACTTTTTGGAACTTTGGTAAATCCGGTCATGGCAACCCTCAGCAAATAGGGATTACACAAACTATAGAAATCGCAAAACGAAGTCCTCGAAAAAAACTTGCGCAGGCAAAGTTGAAATTGACTGATAACGATATTTTGTATATGGCGTTTAGACTCAAAACCGATGTAAAAATAGCTTATATTGAAACTCTTGGAGCAAAAACAAAATTTCATACCTTGAAAGAACAAGAACAACTTTTACAAACCCTTCTTGACATCGCAAAAAAGCGAGTTGAAGCAGGAGCGAGTGCTGAAATTGATGTTTTGCAAGCAAAAATCGCCTTAAATCAAATGACAACGACAATTAATAATGCCAAAACCGAGATAGATGTAGCAAATATAAATTTTAATAAAGTACTAAATGTTCCAAACGAACAGTATGAAATAGAAGGAAATTTTTTAACTGACAGTAATATTACAAGTGATTTCAAAACCCCGCCTTTAAACATAAATTTGCCTGATACTCAAACTGTTGTAAATAATTATCTTGAGCGAAGATTTGATATACAAATAGTAAAAAACAATATTGAGGTTGCCGAGAAAAATTTGATTAATGTAGTAAGACAAAGAGTTCCTGATATTGAACTTGAAGGCGGTTATGGGTTTCAATCTAAAGGTATGTCAGATGACGGAACATTCCAAAACGGTGGATATATTGGGGCGAATTTAGTAAATATTCCTGTTTTGTATTCATTTAGTCCTGAAATAAAAAATGCGAAATTGGAATTGGAGCAAGCTCAATTAAATTATGACTCTACAAAAAACAAAGCAGCTAAAGATATTCAGGCAAAGTACGAAAAGTTTTTAACATCAAGAAAAAATCTAAATTACTATAATGAAACCTTGTTAAAAGAGTCAGCAGAATTTATAAGGTTATCAAAAAGAAGCTATGAAGTTGGGAAATCAAACCTCACAACTTTAATTGTTATGGAGCAAAACTATAGGGATATTATTTTAGGGTATTCGGACACGTTGGCTCAATATTATACAGATTGGCTGGAGTTTTTACTATCAATAAATCAAGAGGAAATGGATGAACTTTAATAAATTAATAAAATATGTTTTAAAAAACAAAAAAATTGTACTAATTTTGTCTGTAATAATGATGCTTACAGGATTGTTTTGCCTAAAAACTCTTGATATTGAAGCCTATCCGGATTTTACTTCCCCAATGGTTCAAGTCATAACAGAAATGTCCGGAAAAAGTGCCGAAGATGTTGAAAGACTTGCTACAATTCCTCTTGAAAAAGAATTAAACGGGATTCCCCATGAAAAAATGCTTTATTCAAATTCATTATTCGGACTTTCGGTTATAAAGGTTGTGTTTGATGACAACATGCCCTCAAACCTAATCAGACAGCAAGTATTAGAGCGGATTTCACAGGCTGATTTACCGGAGGATATCAAGCCGCAATTAGGGCCTGATGCTTCACCTATCGGTGAGATTTTCAGATATACTCTAGAATCCGATTTTTATAACCCTATGACATTGAAAGCTCTTGAAGATTGGGATATGGAGCGAGCTTTTAAACAGGTAAAAGGTGTTATTAATGTAAATAGTTTTGGCGGGCCTGTTAAAACTTATAAAGTCATTTTAAACCACGAAAAAATAAGGTTTTATAATCTGGATGTAAGAGAGGTTTATGATGCTATAAAGCAATCAAATTCAACAGCCGGCGGGCATTATATTGATAATAATAATCAGGCTTTTATTGTAAGAGGAATCGGGTTATTTACAGATATTGAAAGTCTTAAGAATACCGTAATATCTTCTCAAAAAGGAACGCCTATCAGGATAAAAGATGTCGGAGAAGTCGTAATTGAGCCTGCGGTAAGACTCGGACAAGTCGGTAAAAACTTTAATGATGATACGGTTGAAGGTATTGTTTTAATGAGAAAGAGCGAAAATCCCTCAAAAACAATCAAAAATTTAAAGCGCTCACTCCCTGATATTATTTCTGAACTGCCAAAAGGAGTAAAACTTGTTCCAATTTATGATAGAAGCACGTTGATTAATAACACGATGAAAACAATTTCGCACAATGTAATTTTAGGTATATTTTTTGTGGTCGTGATTTTGTACGCTTTTATCAAAAATTTAAGGCTGACGCTTATCACTTCACTGACCATTCCCCTTGCTTTATCTTTTGCGTTTATTTTATTTAAAATATTTTCTATCCCTGCAAACCTTTTGAGTATGGGGGCAGTAGATTTTGGGATTTTAGTCGATGCAGCGGTTATTTTAGCTGAAAATATTTATACAAAAATATCCGGTTATAAAAATAATCTAACCGAATGCAGAAAAAAAGTTTTAGTATATAAAGCAGTTAAAGAAATGTGGCAGCCGATATTCTTTTCAACATTAATAATTCTTTGCTGTTTTTTGCCGATTTTTGCATTTAATGGTGTTGCAGGAAAACTCTTTCACCCTTTAGCTTTTACAATGGGTT
>OMVC01000176.1 GCA_900314375.1 uncultured bacterium | reverse complement strand
CCACAAATTATAAGAACTATAAAACATAATTTTACCAAATTAATACCATCTCAATATTATCCGATTGACATTCCGGACTCGATGAAAAAACGCAACGAAAAAGGTATATGGCAAAGAAGGTACTATGACCATGTTATAAGAGATGAAAAGGATTTACATAAACATATTGATTATATTCATTATAATTCAATGAAACATTACAATATTGCGCCAAAAGATTGGAAATTTTCGTCATTTAATAAATATGTAAATAATAAAATTTATGATATAGATTGGTGCAATTACGGTGACGAAAACAATATTTCAGAGATGGAATTGGAGTAAACAATGGTGCGTATAAACGCACCCTACAAACTAGTTGAAAAAACTGTTTGCACATGATGTAATCATGGAATTCCGACACACAAAAAAAGACTAACTATCGTTAGTCTTTTTAAATGGTCGGGATGACATGATTCGAACATGCGACCCCCTCGTCCCAAGCGAGGTGCGCTACCAAGCTGCGCTACATCCCGACGGGGTTCTGTAGTTTGATAATAACTTAAACATAATGACCCGTCAAGTACTATTTTAAATAAATATAATTTAATAATTTAACACAAATAAGCTTGATGTGCTATTATAGTGTTATGGTAAGGCTTATAAACAGAAATAATTTGCCGGCAGTAGCATCTGTCGTATATCGTATATTAAAAGTTCAGGAGTGTATGACTTTTATTGCAAATTATAATCATCCTGCACTCGAACAATGTATATATGTCATGTGGCATGCAAACCAATTTTTGGTGCATGGTATTCCAAACAGACCTAACTTAAATATTCTTATAAGTAATTCTCTTGACGGACAAATTGTTGCAAATGTTTGTGAAAAATGGGGATTTAGAGTAAAGCGTGGTTCTTCGGGCAATAAAGGGGCAGTATCTTCAACATTACAGTTGATAAATTCTTTAAAAGAAGGTCAAAGTGTTGCCATAATGGTAGACGGTCCAAGAGGTCCGTATCATAAAGTAAAAAAAGGCGCATTAATTTTAGCAAAAGAGTCAGGAATACCTATTGTACCTGTCCATTGGTATTCGGAGCAAAAAACATTTCGCCGTTTGCCTTCATGGGATAGGATGGCTTCTCCAATAGGTCCATGCAAAATTCTTAACATATATGGCGAGCCGATATATGCAAATGACAGAACCGAACAAGAGTTAGCCGAAGAAATTGAATCAACATTATTAAATTTAGAAAAAAGAGAAAAAGAATTTTATAAAAAAGCAGTAGAGCAAAAGTTATGGAGCAAAAAGTAATAAATATATCTATTCTTCAAATGTCTTCTGTTATTGGAGATATAGAAGCTAATATTAATAAAGTAAATAAACTCGTTTCAGATTCATTACCACACGATTGCGATGTTTTGGTTTTACCCGAAGTCTGGACAGTCGGCTGGTCTTGTCCAAAATTTTCAGATTGTGCGGAAGATATAATTAATGGACGTTCAGTAAATTTCTTAAAAGAACTTGCAAAAAAATACAGAGTGAATATTATCGGCGGAAGTATTATAGAAAACCGCGAAGGTAAATATTATAATACAACTCCCGTAATAAATCGCCATGGGGATTTGGTAACAACATACTCCAAAAATCATCTGTACTCATACTACGGATGTGATGAAGGGAAATATATCACAGTCGGAGATAGCCCTGTTATGGTTGAACTTGACGGAGTCAATTACGGTTTGACAATATGTTATGATATCAGATTCCCTGAGATATACAGAGCATACAGAAAATCCGGTGCTGACATTTTGGTAAACTGTGCCGCCTGGGGTTCTAAAAAGCCAATACCTTGGGAAGTTATGACAAAATCAAGAGCCGTCGAAAATCAATGTTATATGATTGCACTGACTCAATGCGGATACATCGAAAACGGTGAATATAACCTCGGAGAATCAAGAATTATTGATTACAAAGGGGAAGAATTATCATATATAAAAGAAATTGAGGGGATTTCTTCCTGCAAAATTAATTTAAACGAAATGTATGAGTTTAGGGATAAATGCAAAATTTTAAACGATATTAAAGATAATTATGAGGTAAAAGTGTTATGCACAAAATAATTTCAAGTATTTTAATTATATTAATGGGGATAATTCCTGCCAATGCAGCTTCAATTGCAAGACTTGTAGGCAGTTTAAACATCAATCCGCATGCTGTTTCAGTTTGTGTAAAAGATGTACATTCAGACGCTACTGTTTACAAATTAAACGAAAAAAGCCCTATGACACCTGCATCTACACTAAAACTCGTTACATCAATGGCTGCTCGCGATATTTTAACTGATGATTATGTATTCTCAACCAAATTATACAAAAGTACAAATAACGATTTGTATCTTAAATTAGGCGCAGACCCGTTTCTAACAAAAACAGATTTGGAATCACTTATAAGAACTGCCAAAAATAAAAACATAGTTCCAAAGAATTTTTACATTGATGATACAATATTTGATAAAATCGAATGGGGTGAAGGTTGGCAATGGGATGACGATTTGAACCCATTAATGCCAAAATTTAGCGCATATAATCTTGATGGCAATCTTGCAAATATTGTCATAACACCTTATGTAAATAACGCGGCACCATCAATTTCCATAAAACCATATTATCCAATTACGGTAATGAACTTGGTAAATACAAATTTTGGAGATACTAATACCCTTAAAGCGGAGCATAATACAACAATTGCACCGAATATTATAGCTGTATCAGGCACGATTGGGAAAACGGATACAATAAAAATTCCAGTCAACAATACTAAAGTATATTTTCGCTTGAGATTAGAAAACGCAATTAAAAATCAGAAATTAGAATATTATAATTCAATTAAATATGCCAAAACGCCTTCAGAAAACATATATTTGGCAGAAGAAATCACTCATGATATCGACAGAGCATTGAATAATATTTTGAAAGACAGCAATAACATGACCGCAGAAACATTGTTTAAACTTGCAGGAGCAAAATATACAAACTCACAAGGAACTGTTGCAAATTCTTTATCAATGTTAAACGATTATCTTTCTAAATTAAAATTAAATTCATCAGACATAAGAGTTGTTGATGGCAGTGGAGTTTCTAAAAATAACATTATGACATCAGAATTTATGACCGAATTTTTAACTTCACAAGCAAAAACAGGTAATTATGAAATTTTAAAAAATTATCTTCCAACTTCAGGAGAGGGAACATTAAAAAACAGAATGTTATATTTTAAAGATAATTTAAGAGCAAAAACAGGAACTTTGTCTGATACCAGCGCTATAGCAGGATATATCACAACAAAAAAAGGGAAAACATACGCATTTGATATAATGATAAAAGATGCCAAAACAACAGCAGCTGAAAAGAAAAATATTGAAGAACAAATTTTGAGATATATTTATATGAACTAAAGGAATAAACTTATGTACGAACCGGAAGTGACCATTATTACACCAACATACAACATTGTAGAATCAGGTCATGCAGATGATTTTACATTGCTTGTAAACTTAACGGACAGACAAACATATCAATATGTTGAACATTTAATAGTGGATAACAATTCAACAGACGAAACCATTGATTTACTTAAAGATTATAAAAACTCCGGATTTATAAACTTTTATTCGGCGCCTGATACAGGCAAATATGATGCCATAAATAAAGGTTTGTTAAGAGCGAAAGGCAAATACGTCGCATTTTTGAGCTGTGATGATTTTTATCATGACATCATGGCCATCAGTGATTTAGTTAATGCAATGGAAGAAGAAAATGCTGATTATTGTATTTTCCCTTCATACTGTGTAAATCCTGACGGAAGCGCATTTTTGTATAATCCGTCAATATTAAATGTTTTTCAAGTAATGCCTTGCCCTCATCAGGCAATGTTTTTTAAGCGCGAAGCTTTGGAAAAATTGGGTTACTTTGATGCTAAATTTAAAATATTTGCAGACTATGACCTGATATTGAGACTTGTTCTCGGAAGATTTAACGGAATAATGTTTGACAGGCCTATTGTTACATACAAAATGGGCGAACAAGCATTAAAACATTCAATTCAAGTTGAAGCGGAATGTAGACACATATACTACAAAAACTTAAAACCGTTATACCAATTGAATGATACACAAATTGACAGAATGGTAAAAGTATCAGAAATTCCTAAAGGCCTATTGGATAGGCTGGCAGGCTATTTCCCTGATAGCAAAGATTTGTTCTATGAGCGTTATGAGCAAATGTATAATATGAGGTATCAAGCCGCTGAAGCTCAGCGTGAACAACAAAGACAAAACAGACAATAAAAGAATTTGCAAAAATAAATTGCGCGATTATAATTGAAACAGAATAATATAAGAAGGTTAAGGAATATGAGTGAGAAAAAAATAGCAGTATTGGGATGCGGATTGTGGGGCAGAAATGTTGTCCGTAATTTTTATAATTTGAACGCATTGGAAATGGTTTGTGATTTAGATGACGAAAATCTTGCAAAAGTAAAAGCAGAATATCCGAATGTAAAAACAACAAAAGATTTTCATGACATTATAAATAATGATAACGTGATGGGTGTTGTTGTAGTAACCCCGAGCCACACTCATTTCAAATTTGTAAAAGCAATGCTTGAAGCCGGCAAACACGTTTATGTAGAAAAACCGATATCAACAGTAGCACAAGAAGCCAGAGATTTGGCTGATTTAGCCGACAGTAAAGGACTGGTTCTTATGGTCGGGCACTTACTATTGTACCATCCTGCGGTTAATCGTTTAAAAATGATGGTCGAAGAGGGAGAACTTGGCGATATTGTTTATGCACAAAGCGACAGATTAAATATCAATTATTTCAAAAACGACAGAAGTGTAATGTGGGATTTAGCACCTCATGACGTTTCTATGATAAGTTATGTTTTAGGAAAAAATCCTAAACGAGTAATATCTGCAGTCGGCTGTTCTTCAGACAAAAACGACATTATGGATATTACTCATTTGACAATTGAAATGGAAGGCGGAGCTATTGCGCAAATTTCAGATAGTTGGATTACACCTAAAAAGCATGTTCAATTACTCGTTCGCGGTACTAAAAAAACTGCTATTATGGATGATACCGTATCTGAAAATAAATTGACTATATATGAAAACTTTAAAGCAGGTTCAAGTGAAGTATTGCAGCCTGATATATTGGAAATAGAACCGTTAAAACTTGAATGCCAGCATTTTATAAACTGCTGCGAAACAGGAAATAAAGCTCGTTCTGACGGAGAAAACGGATTTATCGTAGTAAGCATTTTAGAAGAAGCGGAAAAGATTATGCTTGGGGAAAGAGCAAAGAATTTGGATAGCGTTGATTTTGCGCTTTCAAGGTCTAAAAAAATATAAGAGGAACTTTAATATGGCAAATTTTGTATCAATAATAAGAATATTTATAGCATTAGCATCGGTATTATTACTATTTTGGCATACAACCGCTTCATATATAACAGCATTTGTATTAGCGGTTATCGCATTTTCATTTGACGGTTTGGACGGATATTTGGCAAGAAAATTAAATGAAGAATCTCCGTTAGGCGCTGTTCTTGACATAATGGGAGATAGAATTGTTGAAAACGCTTTTTGGATTGTACTTGCAATGCTTGGATATTTATCATCGAGTCAGGTCATAAATGCAATTTTCCCTATTATTTGTATTTCTCGTGCATTTACGGTTGACAGTATAAGAAGTGTTGCATTTTCAAAAGGTTATACAGCTTTTGGAAAAACCACAATGCAATCTTCTCCAATCGGTAAATTTATCTGTGCTTCAAGATTTATGAGAATATTATATGCTGTTGCCAAAATAGCAGCCTTCGGATTTTTAATTCTTGCTCATACTCCTGCGATTGAAACTTGGGAACATGTCCAAGTCTTAAATATGACAGGTATAATTTTAGCTTGGATTGCGATTGTACTTTGTGTTGTACGCGGTTTGCCTGTTGTATTTGAAGCAAAAAATGTTATCAAATAGGTTTTGAAATGGCTAAATTAAACATTGTATTATACGAACCAGAAATTCCTCAAAATACAGGAAATATAGCAAGACTTTGCGCCTGCTGCGGAGCTTCATTATATCTTGTTGGGAAACTCGGATTTTCATTATCAAGTAAGTACACTAAACGTGCAGGTTTAGACTATTGGGACAGCGTTGATTTACACAAAATCGAATCAATGGACGAATTGTATGAAATGTTCCCTGAAGGCACATTTTATTATCTGACGACAAAAACCGACAAATTATATACAGAAATTGAATTTAAAGACGGCGATTTTATTGTCTTCGGCCCTGAAACAAGAGGATTACCCGATAAATATGTAAAAGATGAAAACGCGAGAACAATACCTATGAAAAAAGGTCAGCGCAGCTTAAATCTTTCTAATTCTGTTGCAATCGTAGCTTATGAGGCAATAAGGCAAAATGGAATATAAACTACCGCAAAGAAAAGAAATATCTAATAAATCAACATACGGAAAAGTTTTAAATATTGCCGGTTCTGATTATATGCCGGGGGCAGCATATTTATCCAGTGTATCTGCGCTAAAAGTCGGATGCGGATACTGTTTTTTATGTTCAACAGACAAAGTTATAAATGCCGTTGCAGCGCAAACTCAAAACATTGTTTTTGCTTCGATAAAAGATTTAAAATCTCAAATAAAAAATGCTGATGTAATAGAAATCGGATGCGGATTAGGTCAAAATAATATTTCTAAAAAAATATTTAATGATTTTATCAAATACACTCCTGTTGAAAAACCTGTAATAGTCGATGCAGACGGATTAAATCTAATATCACAAGATCCTCAAAAGTTTATAAAAAAAGGGTTTAAGAATGTAATTTTTACTCCGCACCCAAAAGAAGCCGCGCGCCTGCTGTATGTTGATAATGTATTAGAAAATACAGAAGAAGCTGCCAAACTTATTTCCGAAAAATATAATTGCGTAACGGTTTTAAAAAACCACAAAACATATATATATTCTCCTGAAGGCAGACAATATACAAATACAACAGGTAATAACGCCTTAGCTAAAGCTGGTTCTGGAGATGTATTAACAGGGATAATAGCAGGTTTATGCGCTCAGGGTATGGATTTATTTGAGGCCTCCTGTCTTGGGGTTCATTTGCACGGGTTATGTGCTGATATTGCTATTGAAGAATTGACACAATACTGCGTTATGGCAAATGATTTAATTAATTATTTGCCAAGCGCAATAAAAAAGATAATTGAAAACTAGAATATAAAATTGATATTCTTAGCTTTAGCTTTTGCTTCAATATTTATCGGTGTTGTCGGATTAAAGAAATCTACATTTCTGGAATTTGAAACCTGTTCGGTTATTGGAACCAATTTAACATCTTGCATTGATGCGCATTCACTAAAAAATGCACGACTGTTTACCGGTTCGTTTTTAGAAAATTTTGAACATTTTTCAATTACACTTTTTGGTAACATTGCCCTTAAACAAGTTATTTTCATTTAAAATTTCTCCTTTGCTATATCATATTTCGATAGTCACTATAAAAAAATTGTTCTGACGAATAATTTTATATCCGTCAGAACAATAAAAACCTGTAAAAAAATTTTTTGCTGATTAATTTTGTAATTGTTCTAAAATTTCAAAAGGTCTTTCTGCCACCTTCATTGTTTCTGGTGAAAGAATACCTCTTTTTAACTCCGTAAAACTAGCATTTTTAGAAGAAAACTTCTTTTTCAAAAATTCATAAGCAACTTTTGGGTCACATTTTGAGCCGCAAGTGAATAAATCAACTGCCGCATACCCAAGTTCAGGCCAAGTATGAATAGCCAAATGGCTTTCTGAAATAATTACTACACCTGAAACTCCGTAAGGACTAAACATATGGAAGCACTTTTGAACAATTGTAGCTCCACATTCTAAAGCTGCTTCCATCATATATTTTTCTACCTTATCAATACTGTTTAATGTATTAGGGTCACATTCAAAAAATTCAGCCAACACATGACGACCAAGGTGTACGTCATCTGAAGTTGGTAATGTTTCGTTGAATAAGTCTAAATGTGAATATGTTGTCAATTTGTGTTTCTCCTTATTAAATAAATGTATATTTTACAACTATAAAATAATAGTATAAAAAAATAATTTTTGACAGTCTTTTTTTGAAAAAAATCCTTTAAAAACCGCTATTGTACAGTATAAGTCATTTTTTGGAATATTTCAAATATTAAGTTTTGTGAAAGATGTAATAATATGACAAATCTAAGATTTTATTATAAAATCAGAATATGAATAATAAAATATTAGTAATAGACGATGACACTTCAATAAACGAACTAATCAAAGTAAATCTGGAACTCGGGGGATACAACGTCGTTCAGGCATATGACGGAATAAAAGGTTTTGCTCTTGCCAAACAAGAACTGCCGTCACTGATTATACTTGATGTTATGATGCCTGAAGTTGACGGATTTACGGTAGCCAAGAGAGTCCGTGAAAATCCTTCAACTAAAGATGTTCCGATTATTATGCTGACTGCTTTATCGCAGCTTAATGATAAAGCAAACGGATTTAATATAGGTGTTGATGATTATCTGGTAAAACCATTTGAAATAGAAGAACTCTTGATGCGCGTAAAGGCTTTATTAAAAAGAACCCATCAAATCCCGATATCAGCATCTGTTAAAGACCTGCAAACACTTGGTGAAATAACTCTTTTACCGGAACAATACAGTGTAAGAATCGGAGATAAACAAACCAAATTAACACCGATAGAATTTGATATTTTTAATTTACTGTTTCAAAATCACGGCAACATGGTATCTTCAGCTAAACTGTTAAAAGATATTTGGGGATACTCGCCTGATGATGATATTGAAACAATTAGAGTACACATCCGCCATTTACGTTCAAAAATCGATAAAATATCAAACGGCAAAAAATATATTGAAACAATTTATGGCGGCGGTTATAAATTAAACGTATAGGGTTGAAGTTTTGAGCAAATTAAATTTTAAAGGGAGCTGGAGAAGTTATCAAAAAAGAATACTTGATGATTTATCGTTTCATTTAAGAGATGATAAGCTTCATATTGTAGCAGCTCCGGGGGCAGGGAAAACCACATTAGGTATAGAAGTTTTATCAAAACTAAATCAGGCAACCCTCATACTTTGCCCTACAAATACCATAAAAAATCAATGGAAAGAAAGAATATGCTCCGCATTTTTAAAACCCGAAGATTACAATATTGTATCAACCGACTTGAGAAATCCTGAATACATAACTGTTACAACTTATCAAGCATTATTGGCATCATTTTGCGGTCAAAAAGACGAGGATACAAATTCCAATACTTACGATGAAGAAGCAGAAATTAGCGAAGAAGAAGCTGAATCCATATCAAATTCAAAAAGATTTAACAGTAAGAAAGCCGATGAAATAATAAAAATTTTAAAAGATGCAAATATTACGGTTTTATGTTTCGATGAAGCGCATCATTTACGCAACGAATGGTGGAAAGCTTTAATATATTTAAATGAAAATCTTGCTCCAAAACAAACACTGTCACTAACCGCGACACCGCCTTACGATGCAAACATAAACGAATGGAACAGATACGAAGAACTTTGCGGCGAAATTGATGAAGTTATCTCTATCCCTGAACTTGTCAAAAACGGTGATTTATGTCCTCATCAAGACTTTATATATTATTCTCTTTTAAAAGATTCGGAAAAAGAACTTATAAAAAAACAAAATGCTAATATTAAAACATTTATGGATGAATTGAATTCCGACTCAAAATTAATATCATATCTATCATCTTCTCCGTTTCTTAATGAACCTAAATCATATACGGAACAGATTTTTGATGATCCGGATTTTTATGTTTCAACAGCGTCATTTTTAAAACTGAATAATAAGAAAATCAATCCGAAGTTTTTATCATTATTCAATGCAAAGGAACATGAATTGCCAAAATTCACCCAAGAGGAAGCAAAAAAATTTTTAAACGGCTTATTATACAATCATTGTGAAGAATTTGCGCAAATAGAAGAAAAACTTGAGCACTACAGAAATCGGGCAAAACTTCTCGGACTTGTTTATAACAAACGAATTGTTTTAGGCGATAATGTTAAAATTCAGCGAAAAATTTCGGGTTCAATTGCTAAAATTGATTCAATAGAAGAAATTACAGAACTTGAATACAATTCTCTATCAACATCTTTGCGAATGGTTATACTTGCGGATTTAATAAAGCTTAACGACACTGATTCGGACAGTTTAGGTGTTGTCCCGATTTGGAAACGCTTAAAAAATAAATTTCAACAAATTCCGATTGGAGTTCTTTGCGGCTCTTTGATTTTACTGCCCAAAACTTTAGAACAAAGCATTGAATTACATGTAAAAGAAAATGACCTGACTGAGGACAGTCTTACTGTTTCAAGTTTTAATCAAGATGAAGCTTATATGAAAATTACTCCGAAAGAAAGTGCAAAAAATAAAATTGTCGGCATAATAACAGAAATGTTTAATAAAGGTGAAATAAATATTCTAATCGGCACCCAAGCACTTCTTGGCGAAGGCTGGGATGCTCCTTCTATTAATTCTCTGATTTTATCAAGCACAGTAAGTTCTTATATGCTGTCAAACCAAATGCGCGGACGTGCTATAAGAATTGATAAAAACAACCCTGATAAAATCTCAAATATATGGCATTTGGCTTCAATTGCTTTACCTGAAAAAACAAATATTTTTGAAGAAATCTTTTCCGAATCTTCAACAAACCTTGATGAAGAAGCAAAAATGAACGCGCTTATGCACGATATTGTAAGCCTAGAAAAACGCTTTGAAGGCTATGAAGCCCCGTCCTATTTTGATAAACACGAAATAGTAAGCGGGATAGACAGAGTTAAATCAAAAGATTTTTATCATAATATTGAAAAATTTGGAGAAAATGCTTTCAAAGACTTTAATAAGTCAACAAGAGAACTTGCGCTAAACAGAAGCCAAACAAAACAATGGTGGAATGATGCGCTGTATCTTGGTTATGGTAACGGGCAACAAACAATGACAACAGGGGTTGAAGCAGAAAAATTAACGGTGAACACATTGAAATACACAAGCTATAAGGAAATGCTATTTTCAACATTTACGACATTTTTGTTTGTATTGGCCTCTGTAATCTATTCGGGCGGATTTAATTGGGGGATAATCGGAATAATTTTACTTGTATTTTTAATCGTATGCGCAAACATATATCTTAAATACTTAAAAACAGGCACAATAGCAGGCGTAATGAAACAAATTGCTATTGTACATTTGGAAGCATTAGCCTCTCAAGATTTGATACGTTCATCACTAAAGCGAGTTGGCCTGACGGTTCAAGAAACTTTAGAAGGAATCTATGTAAGCTGTAAAAATCTTCCGACAGAAGAAAACAATTTGTTTATCAAATGTATTCAAGAATTTTTAAACCCGATAGAAAATCCGCGCTATTTGCTAATCAGAACAAACAGGTTCGGAAAAGTAATTAACCAAACTGACTACTTCTCAATTCCCGCGATACTTTCTAATAATAAAAAGTGTGTAGATATTTTTGCAAAACTTTGGGAAAAATATATCGGCGGAAGCTATAAAATCGTTTATACTAGGAATTTAGAAGGCAGAATGACTTTACTGCAAGCAAGAAAAAATTCTTTTTCAGCAACCAAAAGACCAAAATCCAAAAGACTTTCAAAATGGCAATAAATAAAACAGGGAGTGAAAATCCTCAAAAACTTGCCCGCTCCCGATGGTAGAGGGTAAACATAGAAACAGGAAGTGATAAATCATCACTTCCTGTCTTTTAATTAACACTATATCAAGATTATTATGCTTCAGCAGGAGCTTCCGTTTCAGCAGGAGCAGCTTCTTCAGCCTGCGCAGCAGCAGCTTCTTCTTCGGCCTTAGCTTTTGCTTCAGCTTCTGCTTTAGCTTTAGCTTCTTCTTCAGCTTGCTTTTTAGCCAATGCTTTTTTAGAAAGTTTTACGGTTTCTTTCTTTTGATAATCCAATGTACCGTCTTCTTTACAATGTTTGATTAAGTATTGAACACGTTCTGTAGGTTGAGCACCTTTTTTAATCCAATCCAATGCAGCAGTTTTATCAAATTGCATAACTTTAGTTTTCGGATTGTAGTGACCCAATTCTTGAACAGGTTTACCATCTCTTTTGCTTGTAGAATTAACAACAACGATTCTGTATGAAGGTTGTTTTTTAGCACCTAATCTTTTTAATCTGATTTTTAACATTTTTACTTCCTTATATTTTAATTTACTAACGAAAACGACATCCAAACCGCCGCTTGTTCGGGTATCTGAACCGTTGTAAAGAGGAATTACTTCGGCTGTACCTCTATTTAAACACAAATATAATTTTCTTGCAATAGCCATTATAATTAAAGAAAATTTGACTTCAAATTGTTACACTATTTGTATAAGTTGCTTTTATTTATGTTTTAGTGTAGAATTTTATTGATAATACGGTAGAAATAAGAGGATTTAAACATGACAACAACATTAAAAAAAGAAAAAGAGAATTTGGTCAGCATTAACATGACTATTCCTGCTAAAGAAGCTTCTTCTGCTTATGACTTAGCTGCAAGCAGAATTTCACAACATATCAACATTAATGGATTCAGAAAAGGAAAAGCTCCTAAATCTGTTGTTGAAAGACATGTCGGAGTTGACAGAATTCAACAGGAAGCTCTTGAAATGTTATTACCAAGATACATAACAAAAGCAATAAATGATAATAAATTAGATACAATTACACAACCTGCCGTTACAAATTACAATTTTGAACCGGGAAAAGATGTAGAAATTACATTTGAAGTTGAAACAAGACCGGAAGTAACAATCGGCACTTACAAAAATCTGGATTTGAAAGCAGAAATAATGCCTGAAGACAAATCAGCATTTGATAACGCTTTAAACGGATTTTTAACACAACATTCAACATTGGAATTGGTTTTAGACAGACCTTCAAATGATACTGATATCGTTGTATTTGACTTTGACGGTACTTGCAACGGCGAAAAAATTCAAGGCGGAAGTGCAAAGGGTTATGCTCTTGATTTAGGTCATTCTAATTTTATTCCGGGATTTGCTGAACAATTAGTAGGACACAATATCAAGGATGAATTCGAAATTGCTGTTACATTCCCGTCTGATTACCATGATGAAAAATTAAAAGGTCAAGAAGCAAAATTCTCAATTAAAATGAATGAAATTAAACAAAGAGTTCTTCCTGAATTAACAGATGAATTTGTAAAAAGTTCATCAAGATTTTCAACTGTTGATGAATTAAAAGCTGATATTCAAAGCTATCTTGATAACCAAAGAGAAAGCCAAAAAAGAGCAAGCGCTGAAAATGCAATCTTCAAATCATTAATTGAATCAACTTCTGTTGATATTCCGCAATCAATGATTATTAGAGAAGTAAATGCACTTCGTGGAGATTATCAACAAAGATTATCCGCACAAGGCGTTGATTGGAGCAAATTTATCGAAGCTCAAGGCGGAGAAAATAAATTCAACGAAAGCTTGGCTATTGATGCTAAAGCAAGAATTAAAAACTCTTTAATTATTGATAAAATTTCTAAAGAAGAAAATATTTCAGTTCAACAAGCTGATTTTTCAGGAAAACTCTCTCAATTGAGTGCAGCTTACGGCGCTTCTCCTGAACAAATTGTTAAACAATTCAGAAATAATAC
>OMVC01000056.1 GCA_900314375.1 uncultured bacterium | reverse complement strand
TTTAGATTTGGCAAAAAGTAATGTCGGAATTGCTAAATCTCAATATTTCCCTGTTTTAAGTGCGGGAGTCGGATTTTATAATGAGAACAATTCTAACGGCATATATTATGACAAGCATTACAGAGATCTGCCAAATGTAGGGGTATCTGTTAATCAATTAATATGGAATTTTGGCAAAACCACTGCTTTTATAAAAATGGAAGAATTTTATAAAATTGCTGCCGAGTACGAATTTATGGACAGCTTGTGTCATACATTATTTGATATAAAAGCGAAATATTATAATTTATTAAAGGCAAAAGCTTTGTTGAATGTCGCAAAAAACAATCAAGATATAAATGATGAATATGTTAAACTTGCAAAAAACAAAAAAGAAGCTGATAAAACTACAGCACAGGTCAATTTGAGCGAGGCAAACATTAAATACATTGAAGCAGAAAATACGTTAAATAATGCTAAATATGATTTGAGTAACGCAATGTATCTTGACAATCAAACTAATTATGATATAGAAATAACACCGACATTTACATATAACGATTATGCATACCGTTCTAAACAGGTTGAATTGATGCCGTTTGAACCGTTTGTATTCCCGTTTGAAAAAATAAAAGCTGCTGAAATTGCATATAATAACAGTCCTGACTTGCATGTTTTGGTTAATACCAAAAAAGCGATGGAAGAATCTTTAAAATATGCAAAAAGAGCTATTTTACCCGACTTGAATGCAAATGTCGGTTACGGTTATAAAAATACAAATTTTGCAAGAAATAACGGTCTATCTGTCGGTGTAAATCTTGAAACAACAACAAATCTTATGGAATATAAATATCAGGGTAAAAATGCTCAAGCACAATTAAATATTGCTGATAATGAAATTACGTTATTTAAAAAGGATTTGTATTATGAAGTTCAAAGGGCATTTAATAATGTTGATAGGGCGCAAAAACAAGTGCCGACAGCAAAAACTGAAGTTGAACAATCACTTGTAAATCTTACGTTGGTAGAGGAAAAATATAAATCGGACGAATTGGATTATATCGCATTGCAAGATGCCAGAAAGGCATACATAAGAGCACTTGATACTTATATTGAAAGTATTTACAATTACAATATCGCACTTATTCAGGTTGAAATGGCAATGCATTATCATCTTGTTGATATTCATCACAAATCAGAACATGCAATGCACTATCATTCCGCCGAATTGATAGAACACTTGAACAAAGTTCTCGGGTGTGATGAAAAAGAAGTCAGAAATAAAAAGAAACGCTGATTGTTTACAAATAACAATTATTGCAGCAAGTGATAATACTTCATATAATCTGCCATAATCATCGAACTTGTTGCATTTACAACATTTGCTTTAACTGTTTGTTCTTTGTCTTGAGAAGTTTTATAGTCGGTCTTGTTAAAATCGTTGTTTTGGATTTGTTGTTGTTCTTGGGCTTGGATTTCTTGGGCTTCTTCAATCATTTCCTGAACCTGCGCAATGATTTGACTGTGTAATTTGACATCACCGGCGTAAGTTCCTGTTGATTGTACTCCCGCAATATCTAAATCAGCAAGAATGTCTGCCCATTCTTCATAATTGGTTATACTGGTGCCGGCAGCTTGTGCAGCAGCCTGTGCTTTTTTTAACTCTTCTATTGAGGTAATTCCTTCAGCCATCACAATCTCTCCTTGGGTTTATTCTATTTTATATAAGTATTTGAGAAATTGTTTTTTTCAAAGTTAAAATAAATCGTAACAAATGTTAATAATTTTTTTTATAATTTAACTAATAAAATTTTTGTACAATTTTTTTAATTTTTTATATGATTTAATTCTGCGGCGTAAGCCCTGGTACCCTTCTTTGTTTGCTTGTTTTGCTTCTCCTTTAAGAAAATAAGATTTTAATTTTAATCGCAAATAGTCAAATACAGACGGACAACCTGAATTTATAATTTTTTCTATTGTTTCATCCTCATAAGGGTATTCAACTTCTGTTACACCAAGTTTCATAATATTTAGCCCGTCAGCTTGTTTTTTCCAAACAAATGCCGATAAAACTCTTTCTGCCAAATAGCCTAAAACCCGTTTACCATTAGTTGTATATTCGTTAAAATCAAGTTGTTTTTCTATTTCAAACAAAATAGAAAATAAAAATTCGCAATATTCAAAAAATAAGTCTTTAGGCATGATAAACATTTGATACAAAGAAGTTTTATACCCGTTTATATTGTTATCAACAGCCGCAACATATTCAGGGTAAAGCTTTTTAATAGTATCAAAAAGTAAATCGAAATCTTTTACTTTTGAACCGGGGATAGTTTTTTCATAATTTTCCCGCAAATTATATCCGCCGATTAAATCAAATTTTGTATCTTTCGTTACTACCAAATCATAATTAGTGCAAGCTTTTAATATATTTTCATCGGTCAATCCGATATTTTTTATATAATTATCATCTATAAAGTCTTCGTTTTTATAACACAAAGCTCTGTGCCAATCATCTTTTATATTATTAACATAATATTCATCATTAAAAATAAAATGGCGTCTATAATGCATCAAACCGATATAGTCAGGATTTCCGAGCGCATCATAATTCTTCCAAGCCCAATACAAAGCCGAACATTCACTATAATATCTGTTTTTGTCGGAAATATTATCACCCGTATCATCGCCTGTTGTGTTTTTTAGCATCCAATCCAAATCGGCTTTATCAATTTTGCCGTCTTTGGATTTTTCCATAGCAATTGAACGTCCGGCATGGATAGGAACAAAATACTCTCCTTTCGGTATTTTAAACGGTTTATGCGAAACAAGCAGAATTTTTACGTTAGGCATTAATCAACTCCTTTTGCAAAGTCTTCTCCCAAACGTAAGCCTTTTCTATACTGTATTCCAAAGAGTTTTGAGCCTTCCAGCCAAGAACGGATTTGGCTTTTGTATTATCAGCAACCAAACTTGCAGGATCTCCTTCTCTGCGGGGGCAAATATCGACAGGGATATTTTGACCGGTAACTTTTTCACAAGCTGAAAAAACTTCTTTTACTGTGTTTCCGTCATTTGT
>OMVC01000214.1 GCA_900314375.1 uncultured bacterium | reverse complement strand
TTCTGAAAAATTCTGTTTGCTCTTTAGTGCTTGTTCTGCTGTGATTGTAGTCATATTGACCTCCTTTTTAATTTGTACAACCACATTCATCACTCTAAATAGACTTTAATTAAAGTCATTGAGCGGAGTTTTGTATCATTCAGACACAATTACCAACCTTTTCCGTCAAGTCCCCGGATATTTTTTTCGGCAGTTGCTTTATTGAAATAGTCGTTTTGAGTATCGTATATTTTTTGATATTTGGCTCTCGTTTTAGGATTTGATGTGTTTTCAATACGTTTTCGTGCTTTGGAACTTTCTTTGTATGAATTATTATAGAAAGAGTTTAATTGACCGTTAGACATTTTTTTAATGTCGTTTGCGGTATATTTTCCTCTAACATTGTGCTTTTCATTAATACCTAAATAATATGCCTGTGACCTGATATCTAATCGTGAACGTGCATCATTCAAAACACCAGTTTGCTTATCGATGGCATTCCATTTTTCATCAACTCCCGGATCGGTGTCTTTCATTTTTTTAAATTCATCAACCATTTTTTGGAGTTTCTGTTGTTCGTGCAGGACTTTTGCTTGTTCTTTATTCATTTGATTTTTAGCATTAGTCAATGCCCGATTCAGCTCTGAATCTGTCATTTGAGAGTATTTTTCCTGATATATGTCATTAAGACTGCGGAGTCTTACTTCGTGATCCTGTTGAGATGATGCACCGCCACCTCCACCTGATCTGCCGCCTCCTGAACCACGACCTCCCATAAATTAATCTCCTTTCATTTTTGGTATGTCAATATCAATCCAATTTTTTTCGCTTGTACTCCACGTGATTTTACGACCTGATTGTTTTGACATTTTCTTTATTACTTTATCAATCTGTTTGCCACTTGAAGAACGAAGTTCCTGCCAATCGTAATCTTCCTCATAGCGTGCATGTGATGGATTTTTCCACTTCCCTAAATATCTGATTTGAACGCTGACGGAATTTCCGTAATCTTCAACTCTGAAATCAGAATTTGAAATATATCCGTCTGATTCAACACCTCGCCTCAAATTATATTTAAGGTCTGAAACTGTGCTATCCATAGACATTTTAGCTTTCGTTCTTCTTGGGTCTTTTTCTTTCTTTTCGGGTTTAATTCCGTTCTTTTTGTTTTCTGCACGTTTTGCACGAGCTTTAGCAAGTGCATCAAGCCGTTTTTGTTTAAGGTCTGATGCTTTTTTAGCATCTAATTCTTTTATTCTTTCTTGAATATCGTGCATAGCTTTGACTCGTTGTTCTACAGAGAGATTAGAATTTCCTGATATACTATTGTATAAATTTATAAGTTCGTTTTTATCTGTGATACCTTCGCCTGTTGGCACTTTTTTAGCAGCACCGCCACCGCCTCTACCACCACCTGAACCACGACCACCCATTATGACCTCGCTTTCTTAAATTTATTCATGTACGGTTCGAACCAACGGAGGTTTTTATATCCGTCAAGTTCGCTCAACTTGTTTCCATAAATCAAAATCTCTTTTGGTTCAAGTTGTTTTAACATTTCTTTAAAGCCTTGCATAAAGAGAGTTATAGCGTTTTTATCATTCAAAACACCAACCGTTCCAATTGCAACAACTGAATGTTTTGGAATTCCTAAAAAGGCATATTTATAGCTTGATTCATCAGACCAACTGACTGTAGGAATAACTTTTATTCCATTTTCTTGCCAATATCTTGCACACCATCTGTTCCTATAAACTTGCCAAATTTGGAAAGCTTCGGGGTAATTCGTGTACATCGAAAAATCAGGAGATAATACTCCATCGTATTGTTTTAAAACTGCAAGCTGTGAGTCTGCGTTTTTCCAACATCTCTCAAAACGATAATCATCTAAAAAGAAGTGTGCCGTTCCGTTCCTGTTTTTATCAACCCTGTAGGGGATGAGTTCTTTTATATCGAACTCATCCGGCTTTAAATCAGGGATACCATAGGGATTAGAGGAGGAGAAAAAACCTTTTTCAACATTTTGCACATTCAGCATATCTTTCCAATACATATATACTCCTTATTTCCTCAAATCTGCTACAACTTCCAACAGATAATTTGCAAAACTTTCAATGGCTGATACACCTTGATTAAAACAATAATCATCAAGTTCATTTGGGGAGTTTTTGATTTTCTCTTTTAATTTGAACAAGCTATCTATCGCAGGCTGTGTATATTTTGCAAGATTTTCGTAGAGTTTTGTAATCGTTGTCGGAACTTTCTTTTTAATCAGTTTTAGAATAAATGGTTGAATTATAGCCCAAATAGTGCTGAAGTCTTTCCAATTTTTGATAAATGATAAAATACTCATATTATTTTCCTTTCTTTTTGTAGTATGTTGAATATATGAATGAACAAGAATTAATAAAAAAGTGTTTAATTAATGAAGATGCTGTTGAAACGTATCCTTTTAAAAAAGATATGAGATATGGCAAAATTCCTATTTTACGACACAAGTCAAATAATAAATGGTTTGGGGTAATTTTTTATTTGAATGAAACTTTATATATCAATCTCAAAGCCGAACCTGAGACAATTTCCATACTTAAAGACCAATATCCGGAATCTGTTACATCAGCTTGG
>OMVC01000057.1 GCA_900314375.1 uncultured bacterium | reverse complement strand
GAATAAAATTTATCGTGTTGTGTTAGCCGATAAAATCAATTATCTTGATATAACTAATCCTATTGAAGCTTCAATGGAAAAAGATATTTTGCGCAGAGATTTAAGGGTAAATGCGATAGCCGTTAATATTAAAACAGGGAATTTTTATGACCCGACAAACGGACTGGGTGATATTAAAAATAAAGTATTAAACGGAATAAGCGAGGATAATTTTACTGATGATCCGTTGAGATTGCTGCGTATATTCAGGTTTTATTCGATTTTAGGGTTTGAAATATCAGATGAATTAATGAACATCTCAAAAAAATATTGCGATTTAATTTTGAAACCTGCACCGGAACGTGTAGAATACGAATTGATGAAACTTTTTGACGGAAAATATGCGAATAATTCATTATTAAAAATGGATGAGTGCGGAATTTTAGAGCGAATTTTCCCGTTTGTTTCCGAATTGAAACAGATTCCGCCAAATGCTCATCATCATTTGGATTTATTTCATCATAGTATAGAAACTGTAAGACAAATACAAGTAATTTATGAAAAATCTGCGCCTGAAGTAAAAGAGCATCTTGAGAAAATTGATTTTGGCGGTTTCTCAAGGATTGCGCATCTAAAATTGGCTGGGTTTATGCATGATATAGGAAAATTTTCCTGCTGGTTTATAGAAGAAGATACCGGCAGACACAGATTTTATAAGCATGAAAACGAAGGTGAAAAGCTTTGTGTCCCTGTATTAAAGAAATTAAAATTTTCAAATAAACAGATTGACTACATAAAAAAGATAATAAAAAATCACATGTATGCAACTGCAGTTGTATGTTCCCCTGAATTGACTCCAAAGGTTATGATGCGTTATATAAGGAAAATGGAAGACGATTCTCTTGATGCGATTATTATTGCAAAAGCTGATCGCCTATCGGCCCAAGGACCTGAAATTACAAAGGAAATTGTCGAAGAAAATTTAAATCTGTTGTCAAAATTAGAAAAGTTTTATATAGATTCTTTGGAAACGATTGAACCGCTCCCAAAATTGCTTGACGGGAACGAAATTATGAAAATCCTTAATATCTCACCATCGCCGTTACTGGGTAAAATTTTAAATGAATTACATGAGGCGCAAATTAATGGCGATATAAATACCAAGGAGGAAGCGATAGATTTTATAAAACATTATGCAAAATAAAAACCCTAAAACCATGTTTTAGGGTTTTTATTTTTAATGTTGATATCAATTATGCTATTCAGAGATTTCTTCAGAAGATTCCGTATTTTCTTCTGAAACTTCTGAATTGTCAGCATTGATATCTTTAATGCTTAATGCAATTCTGTGTTCTTGAGGTGTGAATTTTTTAATAAGAACTTCAACGCTGTCTCCGACTTTGAATCTGTTAAACGGGTTAACATTTTCTTCAGCCATTTCAGAAACAGGTAATAAAGCTTCAACTCCAGGGAAAATATTAATAAATGCGCCAAAGCCTGTTACCTTATTTACGGTACCTGTAATAACCTGACCTTCAGAGAATTGACCTTCGATTTGTTGCCATGGATCTTCGCCCATTCTCTTTAATGATAATGAAATTCTTTTCAATTCAGAATCAATTTTAATAATTTTAACTTCAATAGTTTCCCCTAAAGAAATAACATCTGACGGATGTTTAATTCTTGACCAAGAAATTTCTGATATAGGCAATAAACCATCGATACCGTTGATGTCAATAAATGCGCCGAAATCAGCGATTCTTACAACTTCACCTTTTACAACTTGATCTTCTTGTAATTCTGATAAAATATTATCAACTACTTGATCTCTTTGTTCAGCGATTGCTTGTCTTTGAGATAAGATAAGTTTATTTTTCTTTGGATCAGCTTCTAAAACTTTTACTTCGATTTTTTGGTCTAATAAGCCGTCAAACGGAGTGCCTGTTCTCAATTGAGAAGAAGGAATGAAACCTTTTAAATCAGCAACGTCAACTAAAACTCCGCCTTTTACAACATTAACAACTTTTGCCAAAATTGTATCACCTTGAACTTTTGCATCATTAAGTTGAGCCCAAGCTTGAGCAAATGCAAGTCTTTTCAATGATAATAACATACCATCTTCATCTGATTCTTCTTTTAATACGTAAAATTCTTTTACATCACCGATTTCCAATCCTGATTCATCTTCTGATGATGAGATTTCTCTTTCAGGTAA
Source organism: uncultured bacterium (assembly GCA_900314375.1). Classification (GTDB taxonomy): domain Bacteria; phylum Cyanobacteriota; class Vampirovibrionia; order Gastranaerophilales; family Gastranaerophilaceae; genus Zag111. The sequence continues at coordinate 2,284 of OMVC01000057.1, read as the reverse complement.
AAATGCTTCAGTTTTTGTTCCGTGAACGCTTACTAAGTAACCGTCTTTTTCTTTGCGAAGGATAGTTCCTTCAACAATGTCTGCTACTGCATGTGATTTTGAAAAGCTTTCTTCCAATAACTTTTCGAATTCGTCTAATGTTGCTTGTGTCATTTTATTTTCTCCTTTTCTTTTTTATGACATTATTTTTAAATAATTTATAACTTCATCTATTATGTTTTGTGGAGTTGATGCACCGGCACTAACCCCTATTTTTTGTGATTTTTCAATCAAATCTTTATAATTATTCAATTCGTCTGCTGATTCAATATGAATTGTTGTTGTAATTTCGTTTGAAATATCTGCTAAATGAGTTGTATTTGCACTGTTTTTCGAACCTACGATAATCATTAAATCATTTTGCTGTGCAAGTTCTCTGACTTCGTTTTGACGCTTTGAAGTACTTGGACATATCGTATTTGCAACAACTAATTCTTTTGATATGGATGTTAAATATTCAACAATCGGATTTAATGTAGAAAGCATTTGCGTTGTTTGAACAACAACCCCGATTTTCTTATGCTTTTTTAATTCGTTTTCAAAAGTTCTTAATTCTTCAACCGAAGTCGAAACAATAATTTTATCTCCGTAAAGTCTTGCATTGGCTTTTATGGCGGAAACTTCAGGATGTTCTTCTTTGCCTACAATAACGAGATAATATCCGTTTTGAACCAGTTCGACAGCTTTTTGCTGAACTTTTTTTACATCAGGACAAGTTAAATCATAAGCTTCAAAACCTGCATTTTTAATTTTTTCAAAGGTTTCAGGGCTTTGACCGTGAGTTCTTACAACACAAATACCTTTACCATGTTCAGGTAAATCCTCAATCGTATCAATTCCGCAAGATGACAAATCTTCAATTACTTGAGAATTATGTATAAGTTCACCCAAAATACAAATATCTTTTTCCGGGTTTTCTAACTTTAATTTTTTAACGGTATCAACAGCGCGTTTTACACCGTAGCAAAACCCTGCATATTTAGCTAATGTAATTTCTTTAGTTGTAGGCAATTAAATTGTCTTCTTTCAAATGGACTCGCGGGGCGGGGGTAAATTATGTTACAAACGGTTGCTTAAATTACATCCATCTGTAACTGAAGGAATACCCTTCTTCCCACTGTAAAAATATTACATCACAAAAGAATTTAAAAATCAACAATTAACCTATTCTAAAGAATCTTTTATCAACTCTTTTGTCTACAGGTATACCCATACGCACTCTGTCAGAGCCCATTGCAAGTCCGTCATAATCTTCAAACATAGTACCAGAAGAAATAAATGTGTTATCTGCTGCAGGGTCTGTTGCTGTCAAATTATCTGATTGATCTGAACTTGCTGCAGCCATGCTTGTTCTTTGGGCTTTTAACCAAGCATCTGACCCCGGCTGCAGCGCTGAAGCGTTGCCTGAAGTTGCATTTCCGATATTTGCAAAAGCTTCTTTTAAAGTATAAGTAGCTCCTGTTTTTTGCAAATCTGTAATCCAGTTAGTGACTGTTGTCGGACTTGCATAAGATAAAAAGTCTTTTACAGTAATTGTTCCGCTGCCTAAAACTTCGGAGGCATAGCCGTTTCTTATCAACAATTGCATAATATACGGGTCTTTGCTATTTCTGAATAATGTCATTAAAATATTCTTATTCCCTGAGTGCGCATCCGCAAATGAATGCAATGTGCTTGAACTTGTATGGGAAATATAATTAAGTAATCTTTCTTGTGCTTTTGAGCCAACGATGGTTGAAGCTTTTTCATACAATGCGGTCAAACCGCCGGATTGATATGCTTCATGTAGTTCTTGTACCGCTTCTACGCTTAAGCCTGATTTTTCGGCATGTGAGCGAACTTCTGGCGTAGCGCCGTCTTCAGCAGTAACTTCTGTATCTGTTGCAACCGCAACAGCTTCTTGAGCTTCTTGTGAAGCTTGCGCTTCTTCCGCTGCTGATTCTGCAAGAAGAGCATTAACAGCTTCACGTTCTGACAGTTGAATTCTTAAATCTCGTTCTTCTTGAGAAAGACGAACCTGTGTTTGGAATTGCTCTATTCTGTTTAGCAATTCTTGTCTGACTCTTTCGGTTTCTGCAACGGTTTGAGCTTTTGCAAGTCGTTCTAATGTTTGATTAAGTGATTTTTGAGCCTCTTCAAGTGCTTTTGCGGCTTCAGTTTGTGATGTCGCAGCTGAACTTGTAGCTTTTGGTTTTGTTGCTGTAACGGATGCAATAACTGTTTTGGCGTGTGTTAAAACTGTTTG
>OMVC01000042.1 GCA_900314375.1 uncultured bacterium | reverse complement strand
CAGAAACAATTTTCCATTTTCAACTTTCAATTTTCAATTATATAAAATGTCTGCCTTCATGTGTCTTCCTGCCACCTTTCTATAAAAAGCCTACGCCTTTACGCCTCCAAGCCTCTACACATCTATTTTTCATTAAATAAAACCCTCTCCCGTAAAATCAGGTTTTAGTTTTTTCAAACTCAAACCGATTTTCCTCCCTCCCCCAAGGGAGGGGAAATTAAAAAACAGAAACAATTTTCCATTTTCAACTTTCAATTTTCAATTATATAAAATGTCTGCCCTCTTGCCTTCATGACATCATGACTTCTTGACATCCATTTTTCATAAGTTGAACATTTTAAATTTATATTGTAAAATTACTTTGTTATAAGAGGATAATAAGGAGTAATTATGGAAATATTAAATAAAGCTGATATAGGTGTATTCGGTGGCTCGGGATTTTACAGTTTTTTATCTGATATTGAAGAAGTAAGTCTTGATACCCCGTACGGCAAACCGAGCGACAGCGTTTTTATAGGCAAAATCGGGAATCACAGGGTGGCATTTATGCCTAGACATGGCAGAAACCATTCTATACCGCCGCATTTAGTAAACTTTAGAGCAAATGTATGGGCAATGAAGCATTTGGGATGTAAAAGAGTTATTTCACCTTGTGCGGCAGGGAGCTTGCAAAAAGAAGTTAAACCGGGCGATTTCGTAATATGCGATCAATTTGTAGATTGGACAGACGGCAGAAAAACAACATTCTTTGAAGGTCCTGTGGTTCAACATCCATCACCTGCCGATACATACTGCCCTGAATTAAGAAAACTTGCCGTTTCTACAGCTCGTGAACTCGGGATAAATGTACATGACGGCGGTACTGTCGTTGTTATCAATGGCCCGAGATTTTCTACGAAAGCAGAATCGGCATTCTTTACCAATCAAGGATGGCAGGTAATCAATATGACAGCATTTCCTGAAGCATATTTGGTTAAAGAATTGAATATGTGTCCGTTAAATATTTCTCTTATAACCGATTATGATGCGGGATTGGTCGGAGATGTTCCTCCTGTTTCCCACGAAGCTGTATTAGAAGTATTTAATAATAATGTTGAAAATTTGAAATCGCTATTATTCAAAATGATAGAAAAAATTCCGTCTGAATTGAACAATTGTGAATGTAAAAATTCAACAAATATTCAAGATATATAGGTTATTATGGCAAAATTTTTGATATATATAATAAGAATATTAAATTTGTATTTATATTTTGTTGTGGGAACTTGTTTATTATCGCTTGTTCCGAATATAAATCCGAATTATCCGTTGTTTCATTATATATTTAAGTTTGCCGGATTTTATTTAATTCCGCCGGTGTTTGGAGTTTCATTTTCTCCTATGGCGGTTTTGGTTTGTACAGCGCTAATTTCTATGGGGCTTGTAAAATTGTACGATAAGTATTATGCTTCAAAAGAGCCGAAAGTAATTGTGGTAAGTCCCGAAGAATTTATAAGAAAAATGGCACAATTTGAAAAAATGAAAAATAAAGATGATAAAACTTCATCAGACAATGAGGAGGATAAAGATTTATGATAGGTATAAAAATACTTCAGGCAATATCATTATTCTTTTATGTATATATGATAATGATTTGTGTAAGATGTTTATTAACTTGGATTCCTAATTTGGATTGGAACTCAAAAATATTAAATCCGTTAAGAGCATCAGTTGATTTGTATTTGGATCTATTTAAAAAGTTTATACCGCCTGTCGGACCGTTTGATTTGTCCCCTGTGGTTGCGATGATTGTTCTTATGCTTATTAAAGGACCTATTATAAAAATTTTTTGGGTGATTTTAAACTTGTTAGGATTATTAAAATAGGTGAATTATGAAAATAGTTATATACGGTGCAACAGAAATAGGATGTTTACTTGCAACAGAATTTTTTGAAGACCATGATATTACGGTTATTGATAAACAGGAAAACCGTTCCGAAGAATTTGACAAACTTGATATAAGTTTTGTCAAAGGTAACGCAACAGATATAAATGTTTTAAAAAATGCCGATATATTAAATTCTGATGTATTTATTGCCTGCACCGAATTGGATGAAGCCAATATTGTTGCTTGCTTATCCGCCAAAAAAATAAGCGGGATTAAAACAATCTGCTTTGTTTCAAAAGAAGAATACCACCATGCAATGGAACAGGACAAAACAAGAAATTATTTAGGCGATTTCTTTATTGATAACATAATTTGGCCTGAAGCTTTATTAACTCAAGAACTTTTCAGAATAGTAACCGTTGCACACGCACTTGATGTTGAGAATTTTGCAGACGGTAAAGCAAGATTACTTGAATATAAAGTCAAACCTACATCTCAATTAGTAGGGAAAATGGTTAAAGATTGCGGTTTTACTAAAGATACCATTATCGTAGGCGTAAAACGCGGGGATTTATTATTTATTCCAAACGGTTTAACCGAAATTAACGAGGACGATAAATTAATTTTCATGGGCACATCTCGTTCATTGGATATTTTAGCCGGAACATTTTTTCACGAAAAGGAACAGGTTAAATCCATCGCTATTATCGGCGGAGGAACTGTCGGAAGAATGCTTGCAAAAAATCTGGAAGAAATGAAAATAAAATCAAAAATTATTGAAAAAGACTACGACAGATGCGAATATTTATCTCAAGTTTTGAATACCACATTAGTCATAAACGGTGACGGAACTGATTTGAAACTGTTAGATGAAGAAGAAATCGGAAGCTGTGATGTAGTAATATCGGTTACAAATAATGATGAAAAAAATCTTTTAACATCATTACTGGTAAAACAACTAGGTGTAAAACGTGCCGTCGCAAGAGTTTCAAAAGTTTTAAATATTCCGTTATTCGAAAAAGTCGGAATAGATATCGCCGTTTCACCAAAGACTTCTGCTATAAACGAAGTACGAAACGATTTGGATGAAACGGATGTCGATATACTTGCAACTGTTGAACAAGGACAAGCAGAAGTTCTTGAGATTTCTGTTAAAGAAGATTTTCATGATAAGAGAATTATGGATTTAAAATTTCCGGCACCTGCAATTATCGGAGTTATACAAAGAAGAAGCCAAGTTATTATCCCAAAAGGGGATACCGAATTAAAATTGCGTGACATCATGATTATATTTACAAAAGCGGAAAGCGCGTCAAAAATAAAGGAATATTTTAAGGTAGTATAGAATTTATGCGTGTAAATTATGTAGCAAATGCTTTAGGTTTAATATTAATGGATATAGGAATAGTAACATTTGTTCCTGTATTGGTTGCATTAATTTTTCAGGAATGGAATTCCGCATTAGCATTTTTAGCTGCAGGCATTACAGCATTAGCGTTAGGCGACATTGCATATAAAGCTGACAAAAACCGTTCAAAAGAAGACGAATTAAACGACATCAAACGCTCTGAAGCTTTGGTTGTGGCATCATTAGCCTGGGTTTTATTCGGATTTATTGCGGCTATTCCGTTTTTGTTTTCGGGTTTCAGCTTTATAGATTCTATGTTTGAATCTGTTTCAGGGATTACGACAACAGGAGCAAGTATTCTAACCGATTTTGACATCCCAAAATCATTATTATTCTGGAGGTCATTTACTCAATGGCTCGGAGGTATGGGAATTATAGTCCTATTCGTTGCAATATTGCCTCAATTTTCGGTCGCCGGCAGACAGATGTTCTATGCTGAATCCCCGGGTCCGACAGAAGAAAAATTTACCCCGAGAATAAGAAATACCGCATCAGCTCTTTGGCTTGTTTATACTATGTTAACTTTATTATGTGCAATATGTTTGTTTTTTGCAGGTATGCCAATATTTGATTGTATATGTAACGCGATGTCAACACTTTCAGCCGGCGGATTTTCACCAAATGCAGAAAGTATCGGAGGATATCATTCTAATGCAATAATGGCAATTATATTTGTATTTATGTTTATTGCGGGAGTCAGCTTTGTTGTTCAGTCAAAAGTCATTACAAAGATGGATTTGAGATACTTGTGGAAAAGCGAAGAATTTAAACTGTATACAAAAATTGTTATTATTTTATCATTGATTTTAGGCGGATTTTTGTTTTTTGAAAATCATTTTTCAATATTGCATTCTCTTTCGGCTGCAGCATATCAAATTTTGTCAATCTCAACATCTACAGGAAATTCCAGTGAAAATTATCAATTGTGGAGTTTTAATTCAAAATTGATATTATTTATAACAATGTTTTTATCATCCTGTTCTGGTTCAGCCGGAGGCGGTATTAAAATAACAAGATGGATGATTGTATTCAAATATTTGAAAAATGAAATGTATAAAATTCTTCATCCTAATGCGGTTATGAGCATAAAAATAGACAATATTGTGGTATCACCGTTAGTTGTGAAGCAAACCCTGTTTTTTGTAATGATATTTTTCTTAATCTTCGGAGTAACCGCATTGTTATTAACCGCAATAGAAGGAAATATTGTTATCGGAACAACATCTGCCATTGCAGCATTAGGCGACATAGGGCCTGGTTTGGGTAATATTATCGGGTCTGACGGTAATTATTCCACGCTAAAAACTATAACCAAAGCTATTTTGATTTTTAATATGCTTATCGGGCGTCTGGAAATAATACCATTCTTGGTCTTGTTTAGAAAAGAAACTTGGAAGTTGAAATAATATCTAAACAATATAAATTTCTTCTAATAACTTTTGCTGATAATTATTCATAAATTTAGTAACATCCCTTGACCACTCTGCAGCTTTTGGCGGACAATATGTCGGGGCAATTTTGGAAGGAGTTTTTTTAGACGGCTGAGCTTGAAAATAGTTCTTACCACTCAATGTCTGAGCTAATTTATCAACACAATCCGCAAAACTTTTTATATTCTTTATCCCCAAACCCGCGAAATTGTACGGATTTTTTTCGGGTGTAAATTTGCCCCAGGCAGATTCTTTTTGTGCTATGGCAATCATAAATAAAGCATTTACGCCATATTTTTCTTGAGCTTGCAGAAAATTTTTACCAAGACCCTTCAATTTTGTATCTTTCAATATAAAATTTAAATCTACCACAGTGCCTTGAAATTTTGTAGTGACATCAAAATTATTTCTATCAATTCTTTTTTGCAAACTTGTTCGAATTTTTGTTTTATTTGACGGCACTTGACCTGTTCTGTTCGTTGCAGGAGCCGAGTTATTTTTTACCATAATACTATTTACTTTTGTAGTTTTTGCATCAGGAACTTTTAAAGTATTACCTATAATTATTTTATTGCTGCTCAAATTATTCATGCGCATTAAATTTTCTACTGTTGTGCCGTATCTTTGCGCAATACTATATAAATTATCACCACTATTTATTATATAATCAGGCATAAAATCATCCTACCTATTTATTCATTACAAATAATAATATCGGACAAATTTAAAAATAAATTTAATAAATTCTTATAATATTTACAAAACGTAAAATTATTAATCTTCTTTTTTATAACCGCATTTTATTGAAGAACAAGTAATAACTTCGCCATTTTTTAAAGTCTTTTTAACAAGCATACTTCCGCAATTCGGGCATTTTTCCCCTGTCGGTTCATTCCATAAAACAAAATCACATTCAGGGTACTGATCACAACCGTAAAATACCGTTCCTCGTTTTGATTTGCGTTCGACTATTGTTCCTTTTCCGCATTTTGGACAAGTTACTCCTGTTGATTTTCTGTATGGTTTTCTGTGCCCGCATTCAGGAGAAGTACATTCCATATATTTGCCGTAAGGTCCTATCTTAAATTTCATATCAGAACCGCAAACAGGACACTTTTCTTCGCATATTTCCTGTTGATTTTCAGAATTTTCTTCATCATTTGTTCCGTCAAGCTCTTGCAAAACATTTAAAGATAAAGCTGTTTTACAATCAGGATAGCCCGAACATCCTAAAAACTGTGTTCCTTTTTTGCTCGTTCTTAATACCATCGGTTTTCCGCAATTCGGGCATTTTACACCTGCATTTACAGTTACGCGTTGTGCGGTTTCCATAACTTTGTTTACTTCTTCCATAAACGGTCCGTAAAAATCGTTTAAAACCTTTATCCATTCGACTTTTTTATCGGCAATCTCATCTAATTTTGCTTCCATGCCCGCAGTGAATTTATAATCCATAATATCTGCAAATTCAGCAACAAGCTGCTTTGAAACCGCACGTCCTAAAAGTGTCGGGAATAATGCTTTATTTTTCTTTTCAACATATTTTCTTGTTTGGATAACCGTTATAATCGTTGCATAAGTAGACGGACGGCCTATTCCGTATTCTTCCAAGGCTTTAACTAATGAAGCTTCATTGTATCTCGGAGGCGGTTGAGTGAAATGTTGTTTTGGTTCAACCTTTTTGCAAGCAACCTTATCGCCTTTTTCTAAATCAGGAATTTTTGCATCGGCTTCTTTGCCTTCTTCTTCATCGTCGTCATTATATAAAGTCAAAAATCCGTCAAACATAACCTTGCTTGTACCAGCTTTTAGCGTATAATCGCCTGAAGTAATTTCTATTGATTTGTTAGCAATTTCAGCAGGTGCCATCTGAGAAGACATAAATTTTTCCCAAATAAGTTTATACAATTTATATTGGTCATTATCCAAATATTTCTTTATGCTTTCAGGCGTTCTTTCAGGATAAGCGGGACGAATTGCTTCGTGCGCGTCTTGAACGTTTTGTTTTCCTTTTGCATAAATATTAGGTTTTTGCGGATAATATTTTTCACCGTAATTTTGCAGAATAAAATCATGTGCCATATTCTGTGCATCATCAGACACACGGACAGAGTCAGTTCTCATATAAGTAATCAAACCGACAGGAGCGCCGTCAATTTCAACCCCTTCATAAAGTTTTTGAGCAACCTGCATTGTTTTGGAAACACCAAACCCTAACTTTGAACTCGCGGCTCTCTGCATGGTTGAAGTGATAAAAGGCGCACTCGGATTGCGTTTTACCGTCCTTTTATTAACTTTATCAACCGCAAATTCACTATTCGGGTTGGTTAAATAATCAACAATTTTTTGAGCTTCTTCCTGGTTTTTGATTGTTTTTTCAACGGACTTACCCTTAATTTTAGATAATTCCGCTTCAAACTGTTTGCCGTCTTTATCAAATAGTGTATGAATAGACCAATATTCTTGCGGTTTAAAAGCTTCTATCTCGTCTTCCCTTTCGCAAATCATACGCAAAGCAACAGATTGAACTCTGCCTGCCGAGAGATTACGGTTCCCCATCTCTTTCCACAAAACAGGCGATAATTTGTAGCCTACAAGTTTATCTAAAATTTGTCTTGTTTGTTGTGCTTTAACCATATCCATATCAATCCCGCGCGGATTTTCTACGGAATATTTAACGGCTTTTGGGGTAATTTCGTTAAACACAATGCGATAAATCTTTTCATCAGGAACTTTTAAAATCTGGCGAACATGCCATGCGATAGCTTCTCCCTCACGGTCGGGGTCGGATGCGAGATATATACGGTCAACTTTTTTTGCCATATCATTTAATTTACGCACAACCTGTTGTTTGCCCGGAATTATTTCAAACTTCGGTTCAAAATTATTATTTACATCAAACCCCAAATTTTCCGTAGCGGAATCTTTAGTCGGCAAATTGCGCACATGCCCGTAACTTGCTTCGATTTGAAAATCGTTGCCTAATATCTTCTTTATTGTTTTTGATTTAGCCGGTGACTCGACTATTACTAATGATTTTTCTTTTGTTGCCATAATATTCTTCTTAATACCTCGTTTAAAAGAGAGGACAAATTAATATAAATTAATTATATCATAAACATTACAGCGTGGTTGATACACCGTCTCGCTATTTATATTGTTGCTTTGCTTCTTCCATTTTGTTAATGGATTTTATAAAAGATTCTCTTATTTCTTTTTGAATTTTTATGCGCTCATTTTCAGGTTTTATTTTTACATCATCATCATAAAATGCTTGCATCCCATGATAGCAAGCCCATTGAGGACTTACTCTTTGGGTATTTTTTTCATCCCATTCTACAACTTTATTTGCAATATTTACTAAATCCTTGCTATCCATATTAACCATATATTGAACAGTATTCTGTGCTAACAAAGGATATATTTGAACCTGTGCAAATGCTGATTTATCTTCACAAGAAGCTAAATCTTCCATGCCCCTTAAACTTCCCAACAAATAAAAAAACACTGCAGCTGTGGCATCACCGTTTTTACTTAAATATATATCATCCGCCATCGCAATAAGATGTATCGGAAGCGCATTACCTGCTGCTAACACTTTTTCTTTAATAAATTTTTCTTTTTCTTCTTTTGATAATGCTTGATAATCTTGCGCCAGCTTTATCGGGTCATTTGCAAGTCTGTAATTTGTAACATTACCATTCTTTTCAACAATAATTTCGGGTTTTGAGAATACAGGCAGACAAAAATATAACAATAAAATCAAAATTAAACCGTATATATATTTCATTTTATTCATTTTACTTTCTCCATGCAAAACTTATCATACTGTTAATGATTTTTGTCAACATAATTATCCTTTTATATTTCGGTTCCCCCCTCTCCAAGGGAGAGGGCTGGGGAGAGGGGTTTTCTATATTAATTCTTATATATTCTAACACACTCTCCATGTTTTCTAATTCATTATTTAAAATTCTTATAACCTTATATCCTTTTTCTTTTAGATATATTTCTCTTTCATTATCATGTTGAATTTGTATGGGTTCAAGATGTCCTGCGCCATCAAGTTCTATTATGGTTTTATTATCCGTACATAAAAAATCAACAATATAATTACCTATAGGTACCTGTCTTTTGAATTTATAACCTAAAAAACGTTTCCCCCTCAAATAATACCACAAAGTTTGTTCGGTATCTGTCATGTTTTTTCTTAAAGTTTTCGCTTTGTTTAATGTCTCATCAGAATACGATTTTTTAATAATTAACCCCTCTCTCTATCTCTCTCCCCAGGAGAGAGGACTGATTTTACTTATCTATTATATCATAGTAACTGAAAGTCTGAACATTGGTAGCGTTACAACGCCAATTAACATATTATTTAAACTTGTTTCAAATGCGCAAATAGCAAATCATACAAATTTTTTTCTATAGCAAAGTAATAAACATGATTATCGGACATTTTTATACTCATACCATAAGAAAATTCAGTACCAACCCCACGAGTTCGGGTTAGAGGAATAAATCTAGTCATTTTCATAATAGACTTTTCAGATTTTGTAACCTCAAATATATTTATATCGGATAAATCTTTTATCAATAATTCTTTGCTATATAACTTTAAACTTATTACATTATTGGAATATAATAATAATGCAACTGCACATTCATTGTCAAACCACAAACCCCTTGTTTTAGGCATAACCAAATAAATATCAGATTTGTATATTAAACTCCCGCCAATTTTGTCAAATACATTGAAATTCTTTCTAAATAAATTTCGGAAATTTTTTGTATAATTATAATGAGAACATATTAAATAAAAGAAATATATAAACAATATCGGAATAATAATAAATAAAGGTAATAAATTATTTGTATAATTAAATTGCAAAATTATTCACCTCCAAGTCAAACATTTATAATTTATATCTACATTAAAAGTTATACCACCTTATATCTGTCGCCGTTTGTTTGTTTAATCAAACCTTTTAATTCCATTGTTGTTAAGTTCATCAACAAATTATCCAAACTCATGCCTGTTAGTGAAAGCAATTCATCAACCCCTTTTTCTTCAATTCTTAAATTCTCAAAAATCTTTTCTTCATCAGGAGTCAATGTCGGCAAAGTCAATTGAGTTTGAACTTCTTTTTTTATTTCCCATCCTAAAGCATCTAAAATGTCGTTACTTTCTGTTACCATTGTTGCGCCGTTTTTCAACAGTTTATAAATTCCTTCGGTATTCGGGTTAGAAATTTCTCCGGGGATACACATCAATTCTCTGCCCTGCTCTAATGTCAAATTTGCCGTAATCAAAGCTCCGCTTTTTATACCCGCTTCGGCTACCAATGTACCGTAACTTAACCCCGAAACTATCCTGTTACGTTGAGGAAATCTGAATTTTATCGGCTCAAATGTCGGATAATACTCCGTTACAACAGCACCATAACCGTTTTCAATATTTTCGTACAAAGTTTTATTCTGTGTCGGGTAAACATAGTCAAATCCGCTTGCAATGACACCAATGGTTTTTAAATTATTTTCAATGGCAGAAGTATGTGCAACAGTATCAATTCCCGATGCCAACCCCGAAACAATACAAATATCCGTATTGTTTAAACCCGAAATTATTTTTCTTAAATTATCTCTTGAATTAGAACTTGCCTTTCTTGAACCCACAACAGCCAAAGTTTTATCCAAATTACAATCAAACAATTTGCCTTTATAATACAAAACTGCAGGAGGATCTTCAATGTTTTTTAACATCTTGGGGTAATTTTCATCTTCCAAAGTTAAAAAATTTATCCCTTTTGACTCAACATCTGCAAAAACTTTATCAACATCAACCTTATCTCGCAACCGGATAAAATTCTGTGCCTTTTTTACACTCAAACCGTCAATATTTTCAAGCTCTTTTAAATTACAATTAAACGCACGTTCAATATCACCAAAATAATCGTACAGTCTTTTTATAAACCGACTGTCAATTTGCTCTATTGATGAAAATGCTATCCAGTATTTGTAATTCATAATTCACGCTTTTTGTTAGTTAATAATAAGATTATTCACAAATTGAAAATTGATAATTGAAAATGGAAAATTATTTCAGCACTTCGTGCAATTTAATTATCAATAAAAATACTTTTTCTATTGATTTTTAATCCTTTCTATAATTTTTTTAATATTTTCTTTTTCTTCATCAGGGATGTCCATATTCAAATAATCTTCAAAATACTCAACCGCATCCTCATTATCCCCGCGAGCCATATATAAAATTGCCGCTTTTTTATATGCAACCGCTAACTTGTTATTTCTTGCAATGCATTTTAAAAAGCTCGATAGCGCTTTATCAATCTCATCATTTGCCTGATAAGCTTCCCCTAAATAATAATAAATCCATTCGTTGTCTTCTTTGTATTCAACAACATTTTCAAAATTCTCGATAGCGGAATCGTAATTACCCAAATCAAAATATATTCTGCCTAAATCATAATATGCATCATAATTGTCAGGTTGTTTATCCAAAATATATTCCAACTCATCAATCGCCAAATCGCGTTTGGCATCTTCCATATAAAATCTTGCCAGATAATGCCTGAATACCAAATCATCAGGCAAATTTTCTATTGCATAAGATAAAATATTTATTCCTTCTTCATAGCGTTTTTGACGATAATAAATATCAACAAGATTTATATAAGTTTGCGCGATTCTTGAATTCAATTCGATACTTCTCAAATAATTTTTTTCAGCTTTTTCATCATCACCTGAATTTGCATAGCACAAACCTAAATTGTTATAAACCTCCGCATTTGAGGTATCTTGTTCTAAAACGGCGGTGAAATTATCAATCGCACCGTTCCAATCTTGTTTTTTAAAACATTCTATCGCTTTATCTATTTGTTCCATAATCTTACAATCCTAAAGACACATTATCATCCGTGCCTGAGCCGATATTTTTGATAACTGTTCTGGTATTACCTTGTGCATCAAAGCTTTTCGGCTTCATAACCATCTTAATTTTATCCGCATAAATCGTTCTGACCCCTTGAGTAATACTTGAACGACCGATAAAATACGCTTCGTTAGGTTTTGTTGAACCTGCTGCAGGATATAGCGAAACTTTCGGACCTGCCGCATAATAATCCTGATACCAAATTCTTACGTTACCGCTTGCGTTGAATACCGAACGTTTTTGATTATATTCCTGATAATTTGATTTTAAAACTAATTTCGCGCCGTCATCCATTATTGCGTTTGAGGTAGTATTACCATAAGCTGTTAGATTACCTGTTGAGGCTTCGTAGATAAATTTATCAGCTAAAGATTCGTTTTTCTCTTGTTTTACTCTCGCATTGCCGATTAGAACAAGTTTTTTCAAATCACCGTTTTTATCTGTTGTAATTTCTGCTTGGTTGGAAAAAGTTTCAATATCTTTATAAAGCATTGTGACTGCACCTGTTGCAACCATTACACCCGTTTTTGTATTGTATTCTTGAGTGTTCGCATTTATTACAACAACAGGAGTTTTTCCGTCAAATACTATCGATTGAGTATCTCCTTCGGCTCTTATTATTTTTGAAATTAAAGATACTTTCAAAATATTTGCTTTAACTTCTCTTTTTTTATTTTTCTTTATTTCAAAAGCATAAGGTTTGTCATAAAATGTTGCGGTTTCAAGTTTTTCGCCATCAACAACATTAACATCTGCGCTGTCGCCGACAACTTTTAAATCATCAATAGTAACTTTTACATCCCCGTTGAATTTAATTTTACTATCTTTTTCCGCATAATTTTGAGTTTTTGATTCAATAATCAAATCGGAAGCTTGAACCGCAATCCCAACCAACACTAAAATTGATGCTATTGTTATTAAAACCTTTTTCATACTATTTTTTATCCTCATAAACTTTTGATACCGTATTACCCTCTATTTTGAAACTGTCATAATTAGGACTGATAATAATTTTATCAGCAGTTGATAACAGTTGATTTGCTTTTTGAATTTTTATGTGTCCTTCCGCAATGACAGGCGAATTGGAATTCAACCAAGTTAATTTGTCCGCATTTAACGTTATTCCGTCTTTTAATACAATAAATGTATCCTTGTATAGTGTTACAGCCTTTGTCTTTGAATCATAAGTACCTTTTGAAGACTGAAGACTCATGGAAACTTCGTTATCTTTATAAAAATTTGCCAAAACATTATTCAATTGCGCAACGCCGTTGATACTGTTCCATTTACCGTTTTCACCGTATATTTCCCAATATTTTGTATCGTTTTTTGTTTCCGTTAAAATTATTCCGTTTACAATTGCCTGTTGCTCGTCTTTATTTGCTGCAACCTGCTGGCGGTTAAAATCATGTGTAATAACTTTTGCCGTTAAAAACGCCCACAAAAGTATCATTGCCATGGAACCCGCAATTATAAAATATAAACGTTTTTTCTTTGATAATTTTTTCCAATCCATACATTGAAATTTTAGCACAAAATTTTAATCATGTGCAATATATTATTTTACCGCATTAACTGCATCAATAACTTTATCTATCGCATCTTGCGGAGTCATTTCCGTTTTTTCTCCGTTTGAACGTTCTACAAATTCGACTTTTCCGTCAGCGATTGTTTTTCCTATAGTAATTCTGAACGGAAATCCGATTAAATCCGCATCTTTAAATTTAACCCCCGGACGTTCGTTTCTGTCATCCAGAACCACTTCCACGCCTGAAGATAAAAGTTTTTCATAAATTTCATTTGCAACATTCATTTGTTCTGCATCCTGCGTACTCACGGGAACAACAACAACATGATACGGAGCAATTGAAATAGGCCATTTTATTCCCCATTCGTCATGATGCGCTTCAACCGCTGCTGCAGCCGTTCTTGTAACACCTATTCCATAGCAACCCATTATATAAGGTTGAGTTTTACCGTTAGCATCAAGATAAACCGCATTCATCGGTTGAGAATATTTTGTCCCTAATTGGAAAATGTTACCGACTTCTATTCCTCTTGTGACTTTTAACGGTTTCCCGCATTGAGGACAAAAATCACCTGCTTCAACAAGTCTTATATCCTCAATTTGACTTGGTAATTCCACATCAACACCCCAATTTGCACCAACGAAGTGTTTATCAGTTTGGTTGATACCGATTACAAAATTTTTCAGTTCCGTTACTGTTTTATCGGCAATAATTTTAATCTCATATTCGCCGTATTTTTTCAAACCTTTTGGCCCGATAAAACCTGCAACAGCACTAAAACCGTTTTCTTTCATTATATCTTCAATTTCAGCCGATGTCGCAATTCTAATATCAACTCCGCCTACTGCGTTCATCAATTTTGTTTCTTCAACCGCTTTATCACCTCTTATTAAAGCAATAACAGGAGCTTTATCGACAATATAAACTAAAGCTTTGCAAATTACAGTTTGAGGACAATTTAAGAATTTAGCCAAATCTTCTATCGAACCGGTATTTGGTGTGTCAATAATTTGTGCTTCATTATAGCCGCCGTCAACTATCGCTTCAGGCAAATTTGAAACAGCATGATTTGAATTTGCGGCATAATCGCAATCATCACAATAAAATACATCGTTTTCACCGGCTTCGGTATCTGTTATAACCATGAATTCATGCGAAACACTTCCGCCAATCGCGCCGGAATCCGATTGAACCGCTTTTGTCGGCAAACCGCATCGATTGAATATATTTGTATAAGCTTGCCACATATTTTGGTATTCTTTTTCTAATTCTTGTTGAGAAGTTGAGAAAGAATAAGCATCTTTCATTATAAATTCACGCCCTCTTAACAAGCCAAAACGAGGACGACGTTCGTCCCTGAATTTTGATTGGATTTGATACAAATTAACAGGTAATTGTTTATATGATTTTAAAACATCACGAGCAACCGATGTTATAATTTCTTCGTGAGTTGGTCCAAGACACATTTCTCTGCCATGACGGTCTTTTAAACGCATCAACTCACCGCCGTATGCATTCCATCTGCCTGATTCTTCCCACAATTCTTTTGGCTGAACAAACGGCATCAACAATTCTTGTGCACCTGCTTTGTCCATCTCGTCGCGGATTATATTTTCAACTTTTTTCAATACACGCCACATTAAAGGCAAAAATGTATAAACTCCGCTTGTTAATTTTTTTATATAACCTGCTCTTGCAAGCATTTTATGTGAAATAACTTCTGCATCAGACGGAAATTCTCTCATTGTCTGTACAAACATTTTTGACATTTTCATAATATTTAGTTCCTCTTTATCTCGTATTTTTATCTTAACACAAACAAAAAGGGGAACTTTTTATTTTATTTTTTCAAATATGCTTTTGTCTGAGTACTTGAAACATCAGGAGTACGAGGCAAATATACAACTTCACAATAATCTTTCAAAAAATCAAATTTACCTTCCCAATCATCACCCATTACAAACACATCTATTTTATATTCCTGAACATCAGAAATTTTTTGTTCCCAATTATTTTCAGGAATAACCAAATCAACATAACGACAAGCTTCAAGTATCATTTTTCGCTGTTCGTAAGTATAATATGATTTTTTATTTTTTATTGCATTAAATTCATCTGATGATAATGCAACAATAAGATAATCCCCTAAAGCTTTAGCGCGCTTTAATAAATTTATATGCCCATAGTGCAGGACATCAAATGTCCCGTATGTTAATACTCTTTTCAATTCTTAATTCCTCTAATCAAAATAACTTTATGAAAATATTACAACACTTAAGAGATAATTGCAATATTTATCATAGGTTAACACCGCTTATGAAATTGAATACACAAACTTATTATAATATGAGAATATTATTAGGATTTGAATGCAATTCATTGTTGGATTTTGTCTAACCTGCTTACTAAAAATTTGTAAAACTTGCATAAACAAGAAACTAGTTGTAATATTAACGTATGGATGAAAAGTTAGTGTTATGTCCTTATTGCGGACAACAAATTAATAATAATGATGAAAAATGCCCTAATTGCGGAGAGTTTTTTGTAGAACCAAATCTCTCTGAATTTAGACTGATTTCTATTCCATTATTTTTAGTATTTGAATCTATTTTAAGTTCTTTTGGTTTTCCTTTTTTCTATAGTCTGATATGGATATTATTTAATCATAACAATATTTGTAAAATAGCTATAGAAAAAGATTTGAAAAAATTTAAAATTCTATTTGTCTGGTTTTGTATATTTGTTTTACTAACGATAATAGTAAAAGTCTTTGTATTAATTGATGTTATTTTGGAAATATTTATAACATACAGAATACTAAGGATAATAGAAAAATTCACACTGAAAAAATACAATTCGCCAGTAACTCACCACGAAGTTGGAATGATATTTTTTAGAACACTTTACTTAGTATATTACATTGATACATATTTAATCAGAGTCAAAGACCCAAATTTAAGATATTGCCTGGATATAGATAAATGGTTTAAGTATTTGATTATTTTGGCAGTTATACTTGGATTACTATATTTGTGGGGTATGCTTAGTATACCTTTTATAATAAATTAAAATGGTGTCGTTAAGGTGCCAAAACAGGAACCCTGCGACAATGGAATTGTATCACACGAT
>OMVC01000004.1 GCA_900314375.1 uncultured bacterium | reverse complement strand
TTGATACTTGTTCCTGAAAGTGTTAGTTCGTCACCCTCTTTTTGAATTGTTATAAAACCCCTTAAAAAGCCTTGCTCCTCGTCATAAAAACAAAATAAATTTGGGTTGTTTACTAACCATTCAAATTCATATTGATTTGGCATAGGACGATTTGAATATAAATTATATAATTCGTCTTTATTTCTGCAATGATCTATTATCATTATCTGCCCCTTGTTTTTAGTTTTGCTTTGATGTTCTTTAGTTCCATTGAGTTGATATAAAAACCTTGTTCCGGAGTTGTTGTGTAAATTTTTATGCTCATTGTGTACCAAGTTTGAGGTGTTGAAATTTCTACAACTTTTTTAGAATACGGATTATACGCAGCGTAAACCGCAGAATCATACTTTTGGTTATCAGGGATAATCTCGCCTTCATTGTCTGTACTTGCTGCATAAACTCCACCGCCTGAACCTTTTACTCTTATTGGTTTAGGGTTTTTGTCTTTGTTGTTTACTGTTAATTGAACCCAAAAATCATTCCTGTAACTGTCATTTATAACTAACAATAACGGTGTTTTTTGCTTTTTGAGATTAGAGTTTGAGCCTATGTTTATAAATGATGTTTGATAAACAGCGGGGTAAAATTGACCGCTAAATAATGTGTTGATGTTTTCTGCGTAAACTTTGCCGTCTTCTCCGCCTGACAAAACATCATTCTTTATAAGGCATAATGTATTTATGCTTTGTTCTGTTCTTTGTACCCACTCATTTAAAACAAAGTTGTAAATATAAATGCTGTCATTGATTAAGCACCATACCTCATTTTTATTATTGTAAATACAACTAAACATCTTAAAGGTTCTAACATCATTAAAATGTGATTGTATTTCTCTTGCTACGGGCCCTGCAGGTCGTGTCTGTCCTGAGTCGATGTTTTGGATATAGTAAATATTCTTTTGGTGGTTATCGTAGAAAAATAAACCTAAATCGTGTTTTACTACGGAAGTATAACTAAAACATCCTACTCCTGCAGTTGTTTCCTGTACTGCGTTAGCGGTATCGTTTGGAGTTGTATTTATAAAGGTTATATCTTCCCCTGTAAATATATATAACCCTCTTGTATAAGAAAATACGGCCGTTACTTTTTTAGAAAAATCAATATACCAACTGTCTGCCTTATCTTGCGGGTTATCGTTCCAAGTGTAAATATCGTTTTGATGGCTTGAATGTACTCCGTATTGACTTGCTACAACTAAAAAGCCGTTCCATTCGGTCATTGATAACCATTTTAAGCTTCTGCCTTGATAATCTACCGCCGATATAGTTTTAACTCTATCCCCATAACTTGAATCACCCGTAAAACAAACTGTTTTAACTTCTTCTCCGTTTGTAAATACAAACACATCATAAGCAGATGATGTCATTGTTAAACCGTTACATTCGCCTGTAACGGTCAAATTATCAATAATGATTTCAGGCTCTCTCAATACATTTATGTAAAATAAAACCCCTTTAGTGTCATTTTCAGCATAAATAAATCTGTATGTAGTGCCTTCCTGTAATGATGCAAAAATGCCTTTTATCTCAAAACCATCAGGCAAGGTATATAATACGCTGTTTCCATCCATCGTTTTTATACCTGTGCCTGCACCTATTTCAGTTTGTACAAGTTCGACATTATCACATTGAAGCGCGGATATTTCACCCCCTGCATTTACTCCGTTTAGTTCTCTGATTCCTTTAAAACTTTGGAATATTTGAGTTTCTACTGCTACTGCCATTACCATACCACCCTTGCAGTTATTTTAGACGGCTTTGCTGCTCTTTTGAATACTTTCCATCTTTCCTCAAATTCATTGAGTGTAGGTCTGTAATTCTCATCCTGTTCATCTTTGTTGTTTTGCGCCATTGTCATTAATACAAGGCAATCCATAAACAAAAATTCTAATGTTGACGGCATATTTATAAAGTCATCTTCTTTTGTAAATTCAAATTTTAAGCTGCCGTCTGTGTCTTTTACCGGCTTGAATTGGTTATATACAATATTAAAGTTATAAGTCTTATCAGGTATAGGGTAAAGCCTTATTTTTGAATTAGGATTGTTATATTCTATCCAGTAAGCGCTTGGCTCGCCTGTTGCTGTTTTGTCATACTTTGAACCATCACCTACAAATAAAAGCGTTTCTCTCGTATCTGTATTGTAAATACTTGCGATTTGTCCTATCGGTGGATTGTAATTAGATATTCCGCTAATTGCCATAATCGGCTGTTCTTTTGCTCTAAATGGGAAGTCCTCACGATTTATCAAGTATCTCAATGCGGAATTTAATTCAGCCTTTGCAGATAGTGAATCCTCACTATCCCAAACCATATCATCTGAATTATATCCGCTCCACGCTTTATTTCCTAACTCTGTTAATAACCTTTGAGCCGTAATAGTCATTATAATACCTCTATTTTATACATAGAATTGCCGTTAATATCTTTTGTAACTACCTTTTTAGCACCTTTTTTTAATTCTTCTCTTGCTTCAAGGTTTTTACTTCCTATGAATGTTTCAATAACCGCACCGCTTACAGTAATTGGGTTGTTATTTACAAGTAAATTTGTTACTTTGTATTTTGTTTGCGGGTTTTCATAGTCATATACCGTCAATTCTATTGAATCTGCTACTTTGCCTAAAATCTTGTCTTCATTTGATATTTTTTCTGTTTCAATAACCTTTTTTACAGATTTTTGAGTTTTTGTTTTCTTAAGTTCTGTCATAATTTCTCCTTTTTATAGAGGAGGGGGAATAATCCCCCTCACCCCGATTAAACTGTGAATGTTGCAGAAGCCAACGCTTTAGGTTGTACAACTTTACCACCGTATAAGTATAAACCTCTAAAGTGATCACCAAAGAAGTCAACATCTTTTAATGATTCAACTTTGTTGATTTGGTCTGCAAAAGTGATACCTTCTGATGTACCTGCCAAGATATCAAAAGAAGTTGTTCCGCTTCCTGCTGTGCCTTTTACTACTGTAGATTGTTTGATGTCAAATCCTGCATATTGCATAATTGCACCTTTTCTAACTGTAGCATCGCCTAAGTTTGTAGCGTGTTTTGCTTCGTCTGAATTTTTGATAATACCAATAATTTTAGGAGGTAAAATCAAGAATGGTCTTTTACCGTCTGCAGCTAAACCGTTGTCATCAATAGCGTTTGAATCAGCTAATTTTACAAACATATCTACTAAAGTAGCGTAAATATTGCTTGCAGTTACTGTTTGCGTACCCATTTGGTTGCCTGCATCAACTCCGGCAATACCTAATGCGTGCAAATATGCATCTTTTGTATTAACGATTTGTTTTTTAACTTCGTTAATATACTTTTGAGCATATTTGATGTCTGATTGTACCTGTTCAATATCAGTTACTAAGAATGCAAAGTTTTTAGCTTGGTCAATAACCAATGTTTGGTCATTTGCTCTTAATTTTTCGTATTGAATAGGTGTAGCATCGTCGTGAGTGTTGATAGTAACATCAACTAAACTTCTGATGTGTACTGTATCGCCTTTAGATTTGATTTCACCTTCATAATCTCTGTTTACACATTCAAGCATTGCGCCTGAATCTCTCAATGCTCTTAAAATGAGCTTTGACCACATTTCTATTTTAAATGCTTGTTTTGCTGTTGTTCCTGTTTGTGTTGGTGCTAAAACTGTCATAATTTAAAGCCTTTCTGCTGCTATTTTGCAGCCCATATTTTTTCCATACCGTATTTATCGCAAGCCTTTTCAAAATCCTCTTGCGACATAGCCGCTAACTGTGCATAAGTCGGTACATTTTCCCCGAATACGAATGAATCAGGGTTGCCCTCGATTTGCGCGGCTTGTTTAGTAGCTTCAATGGCTTTTTGTGCTTCGTATTCCTTTATTGCTTGGGCTTTTACGTTGTCGGTTATACCGTCAATAATTCCCTTAAAAGCTTCCATATCTTCTTTTGATTGGATAAACCCTGCATTACAAAACATCTCTAATGCTTTACTTATTGGCTCACTTGCCTTTACGGTTTCGATAAAATCGCCGTAATCAGCGCGTAATTCTTCCGCAAGTTCCGCATCTGCTTTTTGTGCTCTTTCTTGGGTTTCTCTGTCATACTGCGCTTTAAGGTTGTTTTGCATCTGCAATTTTGCTACTGCGATATTTTCCAAAATGTCTGACGGATAATATCTTTTTGCTTCATTGAGATAGCGTAAATCCCCTGTTTGACGGTAAGCGTTTAAATATTGTTGGACTTGGATTTGGTTGTCAGGTTCTACATAGTAATTCAAGCCGTTAATAAACTCGTCAAGTTCAGCTTGTGCGACTTGTTGCGCAATTCTTTGGTCGTTTACAGTATTGAAGCCTTGTTGTTGTGCTTTTTGTAACATTCGTGCTTCCTGTTGTTCCTGCTTGCGTAATAACTCGTTGTACTTTGCCTGTACTTGTTTTGATTGAGTGTAAGACTTGTTTAATTCTGCATAGCCTTTTTCAAGCTCATCAATACTTTTGTACTTGCCTGCATAAAGTTTTTCTTGTTGAGGCTCTCCCTCCGTTTGTGTTTCTGTTTCAGCCGTTTGTGTTTCGTCTGTAACTTCAACCTCTGCCGTTTCCGATACTTCGGGGGTGTCGGCTGATGTGGTTACGTCAGATGTTTCAGCGGGTGTTGAAATTTCTGTTTCGTCTGCCATAAATGCTCCTTACTTTGTTTTCTGTACTACTTCGGGAATGTCTTTCAGGTCTTGTATAAGCCTGCACATACCCTTTATCTCTATGGCATCAAGATTTTTTGTTGCATAATCCGTTACTTTGTCCTGCAAAAAAGCAAGCAAAGATTTTCCAACTTCTCGTTGGAGTATCTCATTCCGTATAGCAAGTAAATCTTCTCTTTCTGCAATAATTTCACTATGACAGATTGAAAATCGGGCATAAAAAAGCACCCTCAATATGAGAGTGCTTTTATTTATCTGTTAAATAGTGCATC
The DNA here is from genome assembly GCA_900314375.1 of uncultured bacterium. Lineage (GTDB taxonomy): Bacteria > Cyanobacteriota > Vampirovibrionia > Gastranaerophilales > Gastranaerophilaceae > Zag111. The sequence continues at coordinate 83 of OMVC01000004.1, read as the reverse complement.
AACTAATGCACCTGTATTTTGTTTCCCTGTAAGTTGTTCATATAAATTAGGTTGATTATAATATTTTCTGCCTATAACAATAT
>OMVC01000058.1 GCA_900314375.1 uncultured bacterium | reverse complement strand
CTTTTTTATTTATAATTTTTGCTTGTCTTTGTTTTACATGTTGTCCTTATTTTTTTGTATTATCACTTTGCCCGAAGGCTCGTAATGAACCTATTGTTTTAACGCTTGACCGTTTTAACAATTTTTCATCACTATTTTGTATGCGCACATTTCTATGCGTTGAAGGTCTTGAATGAACTTTCTACGTTTTTGGATATAACTTTCTTAACAGCATCCAATTCGGTTGAAATTGCATTTTCTTCTGTATCTAATTGTTTTAATTTCAATTCTAAATTCTTATCTTGTACTTGAATTATTTCTATCTTAGCATTGATTTCTTGTATCTTTTTGTCATATACAGCCTTGTCAAAGAAGTATTGATTCATTGCATCATTGTATGCAGCTTCATCCGCTTCTGTTGAGGTTGTTAAGCTATACTTAGTCGTGTTACCATCAAGGTCAAGTATTGAAATGCTGATATATCTTCCTGAAGAGTCTTGCTCTACATAAGCTCTGGCATTTTTTATTTCTTTTGTTTCAGTAGATTGACCGAATGTGTATGCTTTCATGTCAGTTAACGTATGCGTATCTTTATCGTTTCTGTCAGCGTCTGCCAACTCTTTAGCGTTATAATATACAGGTTCATAGTTGCCGGTTGCAGAATTAATTTGATATCTGACCAGCCAGTCAGTCTGACCGTAACGTTCTATTGCTAAATCTCTATATTGTCTTTCCACTATAAGTTTATTTATCAATTCATCTTCTGATAATTTTTGAGCATCAGCCGGGTTTATACCCATTGCTACAAATCTTGCTCTGAATGAATCCGGATCTGCCTTTACTGAAGATTCAATTGTTGCATCATCCTGTGCACATGATATATACAGATGAGAAGTCCCATATGCATATGTATATCTTTCTCTGCCATTTGCAGAATAGTAATATGCATTATCTATGACATTGTTTGCATCATACGGAATCTTCGAAAGTGTATTGTTGCTTGTTGGAACCATTGTGTAGCAAGGAATTTGTTGAACATAATTCAACATATAAATTCCGTCTTCCTTGGTCGTCGAAGTTGCGATTAAAGATGTTATCGTGTTTTTCTCCGTTCCGTTTTGGAAGTTATATGTAATCTTGTAATAATCTGCACTTGACGGTGGTGTAGGTACAGTCATAGATGCCAGTTGACTGTAATAGTTTGAAGACTCATTTGATAACGCCGTACGTTGCTGGTTTATTTGCTGCCCTTCGTATTCGACGTTTGTCTTGCGAGCCGTCAAGCATAAAAATCTAGCTTGTGATGCGCTCATTCCCATCTTTGACTGTCCTTTCTTTTTGTTCTTGTTCCTATGTATCCTTCATGTCGGCACATGAGTTTTAAAACTTTAATTTTTGATTCATACTTACTTAATATTTCTTAACAAGATAGCTAAAACGCACTTATTTCAAGGGTTTTACATGTTAAGACATGTTACAAACATGGTTTCAAGGAAACCCTTGAAACCATGTCATAGTCTTGCTTTTAATATATTCATTGAAATCTTTTTATAATTGATGCTTAACTAGCGCATAAATATCGTTAAAGATTATCAAAATCATAAATATTATGAGTAATATAAAGAAAAATGTACTAACCTTATCTATCGTTTCTTGTTTTACAGGCTTTCCTCTTAATTTTTCAATTAAAAGAAACATAAAGTGACCGCCATCTAATGCCGGTATAGGCAAAAAGTTAACAAGCGCCAAATCCATCGAGATTAATGCCGTTAATAGCAATCCGGAAAATATTCCGTTGTTTTGAATGACATCACCGCCGACTTTTGCTATCACAACAATACCATGCAAATCTTTTGCCGGAATTTTACCCGTAAACAACTGCCACAAGCCGTATACCAGCATATAAGTCTGCTCCCACAAGTATTTACAGCTGTTAGTAAATATTGCAACAGGGCTTTTCGTTGGCACAAGAAGTTGTTTTGTTTCCATCATAATGCCAATCATACCTTTACTATTCGGATATATCGGCTTTAATTTAACTGTTCTGCCGTTACGCAAGACCGTTATATTAATAGGTCTTAAACCGTCAGATAAAGCATAACCGATATCAGATAACGAATATGTCCCGTCAGAAGTTAGATTATTTCCAGCTTTTTTGATGACATTACGAAGATCTATTTGTTCTTTTGATAAAGATATTTCACTGCTTTTATAAGGAGCATAACCTTTTAAAATTTCGTCTTCTATTTTTAATGCCGGCTCTTGCTCTATTGCCGGAAGTTTTATAACAGTACCGGCAGGTATTTTACTGCTTACATCCAAGTTTGAATTTAATTTTTGCAATTTTTCTATGTTTTTATTTGCAAACTCTTTTGAAATCTTTCCGTTATATTGTGCACTATTTGCCACATATAATGTGAATGCGTATGATGAATTTATATCAGAACCGTTTATTTTTTCAATTTTGTCACCTTTTTGCATACCGCTTTGCCATACAGAGGCGGTTTTAGGTGCTTGAATTTTATTTATATAAACCTCATAATTCCCTGAAGGCAATTTTCCCCAAAAGGTTGCAGTCAACATTACCAAAAATACTGCGGCTACGATATTCATAATTACACCGGCAGAAATTACAATCATTCTTTGCCAAACAGGACGATTTATAAATCTGTCTTTTGAATCTAGTGGCAAATCAGAATCTTTATCATCGTCAGGGAAAGCTACATATCCGCCTAACAAGCAAGCATGAACCAATACTTCCACATCTCCGACTTTTTTACTCCATAATGTCGGGCCGACAGGCAAACCGAATCCGAATTTATCAACTTTTATACCGAGCATTTTTGCCGCAAAAAAGTGACCGGCTTCGTGTACAAGTATTAAAAAGCTCAAAAGTAATATCATTATTATAAGTGACATAAAACTATCCCCTCAAAAATTAATATATTAATATATACGCGATACAATTTTATTTGAATTGTTGTGAAAATCTGACATCATTATTGAAGAATAATCTGATATCATCAACTGCATATTTTAACATAGCAAGCCTTTCGACACCAACACCAAATGCAAATCCCGAGTAAACATCAGGGTCTATGTCAACCCCTCTTAAAACGTTAGGATCCACCATTCCTGCGCCTAAAATTTCAAGCCAGCCTGTTCCGGAGCAAGTTCTGCAGCCTTCGCCTTTGCACATTATACATTGAACATCAACTTCAGCAGAAGGTTCTGTGAATGGGAAAAAGCTGCTGCGAAATCTTGTCGGTCTGCTTTCTCCAAAATAAATTCTGATAAACTCGTTTAATACACCCTTTAAATCTCCGAATGTTATATCTTTGTCCACGTATAAGCCTTCAATTTGATGGAAGAAGTTATTTTTTCTTGAATTTATATTTTCATTACGATAAACTCTACCCGGAGCAATAATTCTGATTGGAGGCTTTTTAGCTTCCATTGCGTGAATTTGAGCACCTGAAGTTTGACTGCGCAATACTACATTTGAAGCAACATTAGTAAAAAATGTATCTTGAACGTCGCGTGCAGGATGGTCTTTCGGAACATTGAGCATATCAAAATTGTAATATTCCGTTTCGACTTCCGGAGCAAACTCGTCTGCTACTACTGAAAATCCGAGTTTTCTGAAAATTGAGCATATTTCTTCGGTTGTTGATGTTAATAAATGAGTATGACCGCGCGGGATAAATTGCCCCGGTAAAGTAACATCCAAACGTTCTTTTTCTAATTTTTCATTTAGTTCTTTTTGATAAAATGCTTTAAATTTTTCGGAAATTGAAGTCTCAAGCTTGGTAGAAATCTCATTAGCTAAAGAACCTACAACCTTTTTATCCTCAACGGATAAATCTTTTAAACCTTTTTTTATTTCGTTAAGTTCGCCCTTACGGCTTAAATATTTGTTTTTTATATCGTCTAAATCTTTTATTCCTGTTGCTTTTTCAATGTCTGATACTGCTTCAGAGTATATCTTTTCTAATTGTTCTTTCATTTCTATCCCTTCTAATTTATCTTTAGAAATTACCCTTATATATTATATTAAAAATAAAACCCGATGTAAAATCAAGTATTACATCAGGTTTTATTTAATTTAAAAACAGATTTATTCGTTTATTAAAACTCTGTCAAGACAAGCTTTCGGAGAATATTGCCATTCTCTATAAGTTATACGCTTAACCCTAAAGCCGCAGCGTTCCAATATTGATTGTTTTTTCATATTGGACATAGAAGTACGTTTACTGTCTTCAACGCCGTCTATTTCTATTATAAATTTGTCATCTACAACCAAATCTGCGCTTAAACCTGCTATATCCGCTCCTGCCAATACTCTGTGATCCAGCTTTCTTATTTCATCTGCTACTTCTTTTTCAAATTTATTTTTATAAATATTTGCATCAAATTCGTCATTTGCCAGTGCGCGTTTCCTTTCGAGATATTCTTTGACATAAGAAACATAATTTCTAAAATGACCTTCTGACATTGTATCTATATCATGAGATACGAAATTTATGCACTTATTTTTTGCACGGGTAATTGCAACATTAAACAAATTAGGTTTTTGAATAAATGTAATACTCTGCGGATGCGAATTATTGGCAAAGCCCCAGGAAATTAGCATAATATCACGTTCATCTCCTTGGAAGGTATGTGCCGTACCTATTTCTATTTGGTGTTTTTGTATCATATAATCTGATAATACTTTGCGGACAGAGATTTTTAACTGTTCAACCTGTGCTCTGAACGGCGAAATAATACCTATTGTAGTAGGATTATCAGGATTGTTGCGTTCATCCTCAATAATTATAGAATGTAAGGTTTTAACAAGTTCTTCCACTTCAGGAAGATTTCTTGTTGCATCAGAATCAACTTTACCATCAGGCACTTGAACAAGGTCTAATGCCGTATAATCAGAAGCATCTTTACGCATTATCCGAATACGGCCCGCATAAAATTCTTTATTTGAAAAATCAATTATAGGCGGTAAACTTCTAAAGTGTTCATCCAACATAACGGAATTCATTGAATAATAATCTGCTAAATCGAACATTGAATTTGTTCTGAATCGCCACATTAGTTGGTATTTGTCAGGTATACCGTATTGGCTTAAGAAGGATTGTTCTTTTGCTTTTTCAAGGAAAGACAAATGTGGCAGTTGTTTATTATCACCTACAATTACCGATTTTTTAGCACGATACATAATAGGGAAACAGCTTGCAATATCGCATTGAGAAGCTTCATCAATAATTGCAACATCAAACATCCCAGGTTTTAGCGGCAAACTGTCAGATACGGCATAAGTCGTAACACACCAGCAAGGAAAAGCTTCCAATAACGGTCTGAAATCTTCATCTTCCAGTATCTTTGTTTGGAGTTTCTTTCTTTTTTCAACTAAAGACATTGCGTGAACTTTTATTCTGCGTTTTTTCTTATCGTCGCGCAGCAGTGTTTTCAATGCCTCTCGGCGTGTACTTTTTAAAATATTTACAGCTAAAGATTTTTGTTTTTTCTTTAATTGACGAATTTGCTCCATCATTACATGCAAATTGCCCGTTTTTTGAATATCGGTTTCTATTTTGCGCAATTTCCATTTTTGTGTAACATAATCTAATTCGACTTTTAATCTGTCTAAATTTTCAGGCTCGGCATCAAAATCCTTTATACCTAAAATTTTCTTCAATTGACGTATATTAGACATATTTGCAAAATTTGCAAAAAATCCTGATTTCTCAATATTATCCGTCAAAGAACGAATAACATCATTTATATTATCAATTTCAGATTTTTTAAGCGGGCGCTTTATGTATAGCAATTGTCCTACAATGGCGGATTGTTCTTGGATTTCATCTTTCAAATCATGCCAGGATTTTTCAAGTTTAATAATTTGTTCGCATTTATTTTCTGTTTCTCTGATTATGTCGAGATGTTGTTTCATATCTTTTGTGTCTGCAAAAATATAATCTTCCACATCTTCATTCAAATCAACTTTGCCTGAAATTAAATCATTCAGCTTTTGGCTTAATTGTTTTTGATAATCAGAACGCCCTGCGCGCAATGCCAAATATGGTGCCCCAAGTTCATTTAATCTGTCTGATACGACATCAACAGCTTTATCCATACGAGATGCAACAAGAACCGTTTTGCCGTTTGCTATTAAATGCGCAACAAGGTTTACTATTGTTTGCGATTTACCTGTTCCCGGAGGCCCCTGCACTGCTATAAATTTGCTTGTTTCAATATTTTTTAAAACCTTTTCTTGAGAATCACTTAATGACAATGGTGTTATCGGGTAAAAAGGTTCATCATCAGCTCTTGTTGATGTCTTTTCAACCGCTTGATTATACTCGTCATTTATGACTGATAATGTTGTTTCACGATAAACTCCGCTCGGTTTTTCCGCAATTTGTAATAATTCGTGCAAAACCCCTGCCGTTACCGCAGGACGTTTCGTTAATATTATTGCGCTTTGATACGTTACGCAAAGACGTTTCAAATCACCCTCATACTTTTGTTTTTGCTGCTGGATATCGTCTTCAATGATTTCATCAAGATTGTCGCCGTTAATTTCTACATTTGATAAATCGTGAGAAGATTCATCCCTTGAAACGTTATCTTCATCTGCATTTTCAGATTCATCAGACATAATTTCTACATCAGGAATTAAAGATTTTAATGTCGTTAAAAAGACATCCATTTTTTCTTTTGTTATCGGCAAATCAGGAACAACATCCAAAATCCCTTCTAAAAAAGAATCCACTTCATCGTCATCATCACTTTTTTTCATTAAGGATGCTAAAGCTCCCGTATTAAGCGAGAGTATATCTTCTTGTCTTATACAGTTTATATTTACACCGTTTCGCTCTAATTTACAAGGAACATACAGTAATGGCGTTAAAAATTCATTATGACGCTTTGATTTTCCGTTTCTTCCGACCAAAAACATATAACCGTAGATTAAATATTTATCTCTGGTATTATTTTCGCTCTGAATCATTAATTCCGTTAAATTCGGATTGGCGCCGTCAAGTTTTAAATAGTCCAAGCCGTCAGTCAATAACGTTTCTTTTTCTTTTAAAAAAATCCATTTGTTATCTTTATCGCCTTTTAAATTCCGAAAAGTCGAGCTTTTAACTTCTTCTCTTACGCAATCGTGAAGATATTGGCTGACTTTTTTTATAAAGCTGTTGTTAAATGCCGAATTAAGCGCTTTTGTTGCTTCCTGTAACATATTTGTCCGTCCCTTTTCTTCTAATAAATACAATTTTACCTTATTTTAGGCTAAAATCAAGAACTTAACATCATCATTTTAAAGGATATACTATATAATATACTACATATCTTGAGAAATCACATATTTTGCTATAAAATGCCTCTATGAACATAAAAGACAAAAGACTTTACTATATTGGCGGAATCGTTCGTGATGAACTTTTGAATAAAAAAAGTTTTGATATCGATTTAACTTACGACGGTGATGCGATAGAATTTGCCAAAACAATTAAGGATGCCGAAATTCTTCAAATTAACGAACAGTTTGGAACCGTTCGCATAAGATTAAATGGAGAAGCAATTGATATTGCATCAACTCGCTGTGAATCTTATCCTCAAAAAGGTCATCTCCCCGTTGTTAATAAAATAGGATGCAGTTTAAAAGATGATGTAATGAGGCGTGATTTTACAATAAACGCTATGGCAAAGTCAACGCTGACAGGAGAAATTGTTGACTATACAGGCGGATTAGAAGATATTAAAAATAAAACCTTAAGAGTTTTACATAACCAAAGTTTTATTGATGACCCGACAAGAATCGTTCGCGCATTAAAGTTTGCGGTGCGTTTCGGGTTTGAACTTGATGATAAAACAAAAAAACTTCAACAAGATTATATCAATAATATTAATTACGATATGTCATATAAAAGGTTAAAAAAAGAATTAATGGAAACGTTTAACCTCAATTCTTCATACGCTTTTGAACGTTTTATAAAGCAGAGAATTTATAAACTCATTTCACCAAAAGAATTTTCTTATATTGATGTTAAGGAAATGGAATTATTAATAAATAAATATAATATCTCAAATCCTTGGATTTTATATATAGGACTTTTGCCTGATATATCATCACTTCCGCTTACAAAATCCGAAAAAAAGATTGTTGATGAGTATAAAAAAATTGTTATAACTCACAAAGCCAATGATTATGAAATTTATAAGACGTTTAAAGATATTCCTATCGAATCTGTTATTATGTATTCTATAAAGCAGCCTGCTATTGTCAATAAGTATCTTGAGAATTTAAAAGATATTAAACTTGAAATAACCGGCAATGATTTGAAAAATCTCGGAATTGAACCGTCTGAAAAGTATAATCAGTGTTTTGATTATATAATGTCCGAAAAAATAAAAAATCCCGCAACCTTTGATAAGTTACGGGAAATATCTTTTGCCAAAAAGTTTTTTAATGTTGTTTAATACCATATTTTTCCTGAAGCTTTTTCAAAGTACCGTTTCTTCCTTCTTCAGTTAAAATATCGTTAACTTCTTTAATTAAATTCTTTGATTCGTCACCTTTTCTGAACGCTACAGCATAAGGCTCGTTTGAATACTTTTTAGGCAACAACTCTACTGTAGGATCATTAGCTGCTAACCCCATCAGAATTGAATCATCTGAAACCAGAGCTACTCCTTTTCCGCGTTTAAGTGCGTTAAATGCTTCCTCATAAGTCTTATATCCTAAAATTCCTACATCAGGAATAGCTGCTCTTAAACTTCTTTCTCCCGTTGAACCAAAAACGATTATAGCACGTTTACCTTTTAAGTCGCGCAAGCCTTTTATATTGGAGCCTTTTTTAACCAATAGGGCTTGTCCGGAAATATAATAAGGATCAGAAAAATCTAATATTTGTTCTCTTGATGGAGTGACAGACATTGTAGCAATAATCATATCAATTTCTTCAGAGTATAATTTCATCATACGATCTGATGCATTAACTTTTACATACTTTAGATGACCGTCAGAACCAAAAAGCTTTTTGGCGATAAGTTTTGCAAGTTCAACATCGTACCCTGCATAATGCCCTTTTTTGTCCAAAAAACCAAACGGGTATGTATCTGTTCTGACACCAACGACGACAGTTCCGCGTTGTTGAATTGTTTTTAACGTATCAGGTGTTTCTTTTTTCTTTCCGCAGCCGCAGCAAATGAACATTACTGCCAATAACATTGTAATTATTTTTTTGAACATTTTTCCCTCTTTCTTATTTATTATTTAATATACTGTTTACAAAATCATTTTTTTCCGATATCGTGTATTCTTGCCCTTTCATTTTTGTTGCAAAATATTTTTCAAGCATTTTTGTTTTTGTTTCAAGCGAATAATCATCCCAGCAAGGAGTTTTCAATATTTTTGATTTTATTGCCGTTTTCAACTCCTCTTTAGATGTTGTAGGCTTATATACCCTACTTGTGGAATGTTTAATTACGTTTGTTGTATAAGTTTTTATTTTTGAAATATTCTCAACATCCAAATTACAAATAACTTTTGAAGGCTGTATTACTTGCTTTTCTCTTTTATCTTCAAAGATATCTTTATTTTTCAATTGTTCCCTAAAACGTTCAGCTAAACCCATTTACACTCCTTTTTGTAATACATTTTCGTATATTTGTTGCATATTTTGCTTGTATAAATTATCAGAAATATATTTTGCCAATTCCCGATAGCTTTGAGCTACATTTGTTGATGAATTTATATCACTAACAGGGATGCCTTTATTTATTGCACTCATTATAGCAAAATAATTGTTTGGAATCTTCCAGTAAATATTTTTTGATAAAACCTTTTCAACATCCTGACTTTTTATCTCATCATTTTCCATGTATCGGTTCACGACTATTTGAGTTTTATTTTTGTCATAGCCAAGCTTGTCAAATAACTCCAAGCACCTTTGAGTATTTCTCAATGCCGGTAAATTTGCAACAGTCACCAACAATATCAAGTCCGAACTATCTAAAGCCGCAATATTCTTTCCGTCAAAACTCGCTTCTGCATCTACAATTATATAAGAAAAAGTCTCTTTTAATATATTGAACAATTTTCCTATTAAATTAGGTTTTATCGTATCCGCCTGCTTGAAATACGGAGGATCAGCAAGAACATATAAACTTGTGCGTTTATAGCGTTCCAAGGTACTCAACAAAAAGGTTTCATTTATCTTATCCAAATTTTCAAGCATATATGATATATTAAAAGACGGCTTCAAATCCAAAAAGGTGGTTATATCACCTGTTTGAAAATTTAAATCAATCAATGCAACATTTTCTTTTGTTATTTTTGCCAATTCTAACGCTAAATTCGTTGCTAACGAAGTTTTTCCTATGCCCCCCTTATTTGAATAAACAGTAATAATTTTGCAATTATTTTTTTCTTTTGCACAGGAATTTTCTGCTATTAGCTTATTTATTGTTTCAATAAACTCATTTTTGATAATCGGAACAGGTAAAAATTCTTTTGCTCCGGCGCGCATAATATCTATAATCAAATTTACGGAAGGATTATCCGAAAGTGCTAAAATTTTAACAGCAGGAAAACTATTTTGAACTTTTGTAATTAAATCCAACTTTTGATTTTGTTCTTGGGATAAATCTACAATCAATATTGTATTATCATTTTGAGAAAGTTTATACGCTTTTTCATCAGAATCGGCAACCGAAATTTCCATATCCTCATATTCATGCAGATATAGCTTTATTACTTCAGTTGTGGAAAGTTCTTCCGAATAAATAATCGAGTGCACTATTTTTCTCCCCTACACATGGGAGTATAGCATATTTTAAATTTGAGTGCAACGAATATACAATAATAAAAGCCCATATCAGGCGGATTTTGTTACCTGCTGATCTCCAACAGGTGGGTGAGAACCCTGAGTAATCCGTTTCCCGCTGGCGATTTTAAAATCGGCGGGTATACTTCAGCCTCGACGGAGTTAACTCTCCCAATTTAATATAATGTAGGAACAAAATTAACACCTGTATGAGCTTAATAAAATATTAGCATATATTAAAATTCTTGGCAATAATCGTGGCCAATATTTGTATTAATTTGCGGGAAAATTTTTAGTGCATTTTGAGTTGTTTTTTGCGCAACTTCTTCCGGTAAAATTCCTCGCAAAGATGCGATTTCTTCTGCTACATATTTTACATAAGATGGTTTATTTTCTTTCCCGCGATAAGGAACAGGAGCCAAATACGGATCATCTGTTTCTAAAACCATATATTCAAGCGGAATATTTTTTGCAACTTCTTTTGTCTTTTTTGCGTTTTTAAATGTTACAACTCCGCCCAACGATATATAAATCCCTTCTTTTATACATTCTTTTGCAAATTCGTAACTACCCGAAAAACAATGCATAATCGCTTTTGAATTTTTGTTATGTTCTTTTAATATATTTAATGTTTCAAAATGAGCATCACGACAATGAATATTTATCGGTAAATTCATTGCGTTTGCAAATTCTATCTGCTTTATAAAAACTTCTTTTTGCAAATCTATAAAAGTTTTATCCCAATAATAATCAAGACCGATTTCACCTATTCCGATAATTTTAGGATTGTTTTTTATAATATTTTCCATATCAGAGAGTGTTTTGTCAGTGAAACCTTTTACTTCTTCGGGAAAAACTCCGACATACCCGTAGAGATTATCGTATTTTTTTATAAATTCATCTACTTCAAAGATGTCTTCGGCTGTTGATGACGGAACAATCCCAATCATATTTTGATTTTTTAAATCATCAACCGCATCATCAACGGGGGTTTGTTTTAACATATTGACGTGCGTATGAGTATTTATTATATAAATATTTTCCATAATAGGATTATAGCATAAATTTTGTTGTATAATTCTGTTATGGATAGTGAAGGTTTAAAAATTTCAATAGCGCATTTGTATCCGAAATTGTTGAATTTATACGGGGATATGGGAAATATTATTACGCTAAAAAAACGTTGCCGGTGGCGCGGTATTGAAGTTGAATTTGAAGAAATAAATATCGGCGACAAAATAAAAGAGCATGATTTATATTTTATCGGCGGCGGTCAAGATAAGCAGCAGGAAGAAGTAAAAGATGAACTTTTTTCCCATAAAGCGGAATTGTTATCTCAAAGAGATGATGGGTCGGTGTTTTTAGGCATTTGCGGAGGATATCAGCTTTTTGGACATTACTATCAGCCTCATGGTAAAGATAAATTATCAGGAATTTCTTTAATGGATGCTTATACGATAGCGGGAGATAAAAGGTTTATAGGAAACGTAACCGTTAAAACGAATTTTTTAACACCAAACACATTAGTCGGATTTGAGAATCACAGCGGACTAACCTATTTGGAAGGGGACTCAAAGCCTTTAGGAACAGTCGTAATCGGTAACGGAAATAACGGTAAAGACGGACTTGAAGGCGGAAGATATAAAAATGTTTTCGGAACATATCTTCACGGCTCATTATTACCTAAAAACCCGCATTTCGCGGATTATTTAATCGAATTGGCATTAGAAAAACGATACGGCGAAAAAATAAATTTATCACCATTAGACGATAAATTAGAAACCGAAGCCCATTTATCTGTTATAGGTAAAAATTACTAGCTTACAAAACATCCGCATGAGAGGTTATTCCGATTGAAGCATTGTTATCAATATCAATAACATGTTTAATTATTGAGTGAGCCGTTAACAGCAAATACGGATTTATTTCCGTTGTTTGCGACATATTAACACTGGCTTTTGCTCTTTCCGAAATAGGTTTTCTGTCTTTCTTTACATCAAATGTCGTTAACGTTTCCATTGAATAGTGCTTTTTATCCCCATCAAGTCTTAAATTAAGTTCGTCTTTAGGAAATTCTTCACCGCATTCTATAACAATTTGAACAGAATTTGATGTTTCTAAATACAAAGTAGCTGTTACAACGCCATAGTTTACTGTGGTTATCGTTACGGTTAATATACTGTCGCTTTCATCTTTACCGCCTGATTTTTGCGTTACTTCCAAATCAAAATCTACCCCTTCTTTTAGGGGCAGCCAAGGCAAGTAGAGCAATAATAATAATTTCAACGTCTTTGTCGGTTCATTTTCTGAAGCTACGGCAATACTTGCATTGATAAGTTTTGCCATATCTTTCATTTGCGACAAATCGGTTATTCCCATCTTGGAAGCTTCAGTCATCGTCATTATGAGTTTTGTTAAAGCTTCTTTGCCGTTAGTCTGAATCATTTGAGCAATTTGTGAAAGATTTATCATCCCGTTTGAAAGAATTTCCAAGTTCTTTAATGACGATTGTAATTGGGTTGCCATTTGTTTATTAACTATTTCAGACACATTTTGAAGATTCATCCCCTGCAGTTGGGCGAGAATTTGCGCTTGTAATTGTGATAGTGAATTTCTCTGCATTGCAAGCTGGGATGAAAACATTTGATTAAATTGCCCTTGACTCATACCCCTTTGGAGCATAAATACAAATTCATTTATATTTTTCGGCACTCCCATCAAATCTCTTGCATAGATTGCTCTATCAATACTCTTTAAGGTATTCATCTGCAAGTTTTGAGAAGTTTGAAGGTTTGTTGTCGGAGTTTGAATTTGTGCCTGCGGAGTTGAGGCAGGTTTTGCTGACGCAGAAGAAGATGCAGGAGGCTGAGGATTTATGTTTGTTCTAATCCCTGAATTCTGCGGTTTTGGAATATTAAAACGTCTTATATTTATATCTGACATAATATTTATTATAATAATTTTTTATGAAAAGTCTTTAACTTATCGGCAGATATGCCTGCGGATAACTGTAGTCTTCCAAGAAACCTAAATTTTTATACAATCTTAAAGCTTGAAGGTTGTTTGTTTCTGTCGTTGTATTTATTTCGGTTATGCATTTTTTCAAATTCTCATTTTCAAACAATTCATCCATTGAATGTTTCAGCATAATTGTTGACAGACCTTTACCCTGATGCTCCTGTAAAATTCCAACAAGCGGAATATTTACAATCGAACCGCCCGTTATGTTCATAAATGAAAATCCGACAGGTTTACCTTCATATAGCAAAACACTTGTTGCTTCAGGTAAGAAATCCGCGTAAACATCATTTACTACTTTATGTAAAATATCACGACAACCGACAATTGTCTTGAAACGCGGGTCAAATAACGCATCTGAACTTTCTTTAAAAGATTCTTGAATTACATTTACCGCTGCTTCAAAATATGAATTATCCCAATTAACAACCTGATATCTTGGCGGAATTTCAACTATTCTTGCACGGGTAAATAATTCTTTTGAATTTGAACCGCTCATTTTAAAACGCAAAACCTCAATCCCGACAAATTGAAATCCCAGTTTTACAATGACACCGATTAAAGATTTTTGCTCCCCTAACATCGGGTAGCAAACAATCTTTTTCTTGCGCAAATCTTTTGTCAATTCCAAAAATTTGTTTAATAATTCTCTTGCATAATCTAAATACGTTCCTGTTTTTGAACAATGAATAATATTCAATTCAATTGCTTCGGAAATAGCTGTTGTATATACAAGAAATCCTGCAGGTTCATGATTGTCATAAAGTATAATACATTGGATAAGTTCGTTTTCGACAGAATTTAAGAAATCATCATAATTCAACGGTTCAAGCTCAAAATTGTATTCTGTTTTTGCCCGTGAGCAAAAATCATTATACAGATTTTCAAACTTTTCATAATCTTCTACCGTTAAAAGCTTTGTATTATACATCAATTTCTCCTTTATAAAAAGTGGTGCATTTTTTCTTTTTTAGTATCGAGATATCGTTTATTATATTCAGTAATTTCCGATGATACTTTTATTATATTATTTATAGACAATCCGTAACCCTCTAAACCTATGATTTTTTTGGGGTTGTTAGTTATCAAATCAAAATTGGTATACCCTAAATCTACAAGAATTTGTGCACCTGTTCCGTAATCACGCAAGTCTTCACCGAACCCTAACGACAAATTTGCTTCAACTGTATCTTGTCCTTCTTCTTGAAGTTTGTACGCTTTTATTTTATTACATAATCCGATACCGCGCCCTTCGTGATCGGTTAAATAAACCAATGCGCCTTTTCCGTAATTGTCAATGTAACGCAGCGCATTATGCAATTGCGAATTGCAATCACATTTCAAACTGTGAAAGATATCACCGGTTAAACACATACTATGAACTCTTACGGCAGGGATTTTATCAGAACCGTCATCTTTGACCAAAGCAACGTGTTCATGCCCGTTTATATGGTTTTTATAACCATATAACATAAAATCACCATATTTAGTCGGAAGGTAAACCTGCGCTTCACGAGTTACGATTTTTTCGGATTTCAAACGATAAGCTATAAGCTGTGCAACTGTTACAAATTTCATTCCGTACTTATCGGCAAATTTTCGTAAATAATCCCTTCTTGCCATATGTCCGTCGGGTGCCATAACTTCACACATAACGCCTGCAGGTCTGTGGTTGCATATCTTTGCCAAATCAACAACTGCTTCTGTATGTCCTGTCCTTTCTAAAACACCGCCTTGCCTTGCGACACAAGGGAACAAATGCCCCGGACGTCTTAAATCTGAAGGTATTGCATCGGGTGCAATTGCAACTTCAACGGTCTTGGCTCTGTCATAAGCTGAAATTCCTGTTGAAACACCGTATTTTTCATCTGCATCTATACTTACCGTAAAGGCTGTTTTCATGCCTTCTGAATTTTGCTCAACCATTTGTGATAATTGAAGTTTTTTTGCTATTTCATCAGATATAGCAAGACATATTAAACCTTTAACTTCGGAAGCTAAAAAGTTGATTTTATCAGGCGTTATAGTTTGCGCTGAAATCACAACATCCCCTTCGTTTTCGCGATTTTCATCATCAGCTATTATTATAGGCTTACCCTGCCTGAAATCTTCTATTGCTTCTTCTATACTGTCAAATTTAAAATTCTCTTTTTCCATATTACACAAACCCGTTTTCCTCTAAAAAAGCCATATCAATATTGCTTTCTTTTTTATTATTGTCTGAATACAGTAATTTTTCAACATATCTTGCCAAAATATCAGTTTCAATGTTTACAAAATCCCCTGCATTTAAAATTCTTAAATTTGTATTACCGTATGTGTGGGGGATTACTGCGACTTTAAAAATATTATTATCTATATCGGCAACAGTAAAACTTATTCCGTTCACTGTTATTGACCCTTTATAAACAACATATTTTGAAAAATCTTTAGGAATTTCCACAAACAAATTGTAAAAATCGGAATGTTTTTCAACTGAAGTTATAACACCTTTGCAATCAATATGCCCCGATACTATATGCCCGCCCAGTCGAGAGCTCAACGTTAATGCTCTTTCAAGGTTTAATTCATCATTTTGTTTCAATAAGCTAAAATTTGTAACAGATAACGTTTCCGCACTGATATCGACACAGAAGCCATCTGAATTTATAGCTGTTACGGTTTCACAAACACCGTTGATACAAATGCTGTCTCCGAGTTTTGTATCATTTAATAATTCGACGGAACATCTAACTTCTAACTTTGCACCGTCAGAAGTTTTATTAAACCTTTTTACATATCCTATATCTTCTACTATACCCGTAAACATATTTTCAGATTATCACATATATTTTTTATTGTAAAATACTAATCAATATTAATATTTTGTAATATTGTAACAAAATAAAAGTTTTTCATATATTAATATAATATGCATCTTTAAAGGGGTATTATATATGTTAGTTCATCCTATATCATTTGGAGCCTTTGAAAATTTTGCTCCGATTAGACCAAACACGACAAATAGCACAAATGCACCTGACAAAACAGAGAATAAAAGTAAAATAACAAAAGCACTCCCTTATATTGCAGGAG
>OMVC01000059.1 GCA_900314375.1 uncultured bacterium | reverse complement strand
AGCCACTAAAAGCAAAATGCGAAATGCCGTTTATTGCGAGCAACTCAAGACAATCCACCCCTGCCCAAAGTAAATCGGATGATGACTTTTGTTATCACCCGATTTACTTTTGTAAGTGGATTGTGTGAGAACTACAGCCGGAGGTTTTGAATAAGTACCTTTTTTCAGGACATTTGGTCGGAAGTTTTTATGCCATTGCGAGGGCAAAAGCCCGAAGCAATCCAGCTTTTGCCGATTTATAAAGGTCGGAAATGGGTTGAGTATAAAAGTCCGAAATGTCCGATTTTGGTAACAAAATTGTCCGCTTTATTGCACTTTTTGTCCAATTTCAAAAGTAGGGTTGACTTTAGTCAACCAATTAAAATTTACGGTAGACTGAAGTCTACCCTACCTGCTGCAAAACCCTGAAATAAATTCAGGGTGACAAATTGGTCGGAAATGGGGATAGTCAAAATGGCCAAATTGTCCGGCTTTGGTAACAAAATTGTCCACTTTTTTGCACCCTTTTGCACATAATTGCACCAAAAAGTAGGGTTGACTTTAGTCAACCAAAATATAACGGTAGACTTATGTCTACCCTACTTTCTTTTTGTGGTTTCTCACCACAAGCAAAATCTGCTTCGCCCTCTGCTCGCAACTCGCTCGAACCAAGACAGACCTTTCGGTCTGTGTGGTTCGTCATATTCTTATAAATAATAAAATGCCTGACACATAAAGTGTCAGGTATTTTATTCTCCCGGAGATGGATGAGCCCGAGCAGAGGCAGGCACATAGTGCCAGACCGACAATTATGCAAGAATGAATATTCTTGCTAATTGGAGGCGTTGCCGTTTATTGCGAGGGCGAAAGAACCAATTGTTTCAAAAAGCGTGGTTCAAAGACTTTCCGCAATAAAAAAGCAGATGCCTAAACGGTATCTGTTTTTTTATTCTCCCGGAGATGGATTCGAACCACCGTTAAAAGAGCCAGAATCTTTCGTCCTGCCGCTAGACGATCCGGGAACATTTATGTAATAATTCTAGCATTTTAAAATTTAAAATCAAGTTTTAAGAAATACCTCTGCGTTTTTCATCAAGACGCTTTTGGCGATATCCGTACAGTGCGTATATCAAAAATCCGACGGCAAGCCAGATTATAAAATAATTTGATGAGGTTTTTAATGTATTAAGAGAAAAGAATATAAGCACCAGACAGATAGCAATTCCTATAATCGGCAAATATGGAGAAAATGGGACTTTAAACGGTCTGTTTGTATCAGGATTTGTTTTTCTCAATATTAATACCGCAATACAAATTATTACAAAAGATGTAAATGTACCATAATTACACAAATCCGCAGAAATTTTTAAATCCATAAATAATCCGCAAACAATAACGACAATCCCTGAAATCCACGTCATAACATGCGGAGTCCTGAATTTTTTATGAATCATTCTCCATGAACGAGGCAAAAATTTATCACGGCTTATTGCATACAAAATTCTTGTTGTTCCCAATTGATAAACAAGCAATACCGTTGTTAACGCGCACAACGCACCGACAGAAATCAACCCTGCAAACCAATCTTTCCCTACAAATTTCATAGCATGAGCAATCGGAGCCATCCCGTCAATCTGATGTATTGGAACAATACCTGTTAATACAAGCGCTACAGCAACATACAAAATTGTGCATATAATCAGAGTACCGATTATTGCGACAGGCAAATCTCTTTGAGGCTTTTCGGTTTCTTCTGCTGCGGTTGAAATCGCATCAAATCCGATATATGCAAAAAATATAGTAAATGTTCCCATCAAAATTCCGCTTACAGGATCAACAGGTAAAAACGGATGCCAATTTTCTGGTTTTACATAATGTGAACCGATAATGACAAATGACAATATCATAAACAAATTGACGCCGACCATAATACTTGCAACGCGCGTAGATTCCTTTACTCCTTTTATCAATAATAAAGTTAGAACTAATACGATTAAAACTGCAGGCATATTAACGGCAACAGGGATTTTATCAAACAAAAACGGAATTTTATCATGAATATCCCATCCGTATTTATCGCACATGGTATAAATTGCTTTATAATCATATCTCAACCATATCGGGATATTAACAATAAAATCAGGTAAACAATGCTTGAACCCCTTTAAAAACTGCATAAAATATCCCGACCAAGCACTTGCTACCGTAATATTTCCTATTGCATATTCAAGCATCAATATCCAGCCGACCATCCATGCCATAAATTCACCCATTGTCGCATAAGTGTATGTATAAGCACTTCCCGCAACAGGAATCATAGATGCAATTTCGGAATAACAAAGAGCAGGCACAACGCAAGCAATCGCAGCCAACACCATTGATATGACAATAGCATGTCCGGCTCCTGCACTCTCCGCATTACCCGTAATTGCAGCACCGATTATTGCAAAAATACCCGTCCCGACAACTGCACCTATTCCGATTACTATTAAATCAAACACATTCAAAGTCTTTTTTAATTCTGACTTCTTACTTGTTTGAATTAAATCATCAATACTTCTTTTTTTTAATATATTTCGGCTTATCTGTTTTAAATCCATTTATTTACTTTCACTATTTTCGCTTGTATAACCGTGAACCAATTCACGATGTAATTTGTTTTCATTATCTCTGTTACGGATAAATCCGTATAGTATATATATTATAGCACCAACGCCAAGCCATACAGGGAACAGTAGCGCTGACGATGAAGATTCCATTGATTTATATACCATCAACCCCCCGCAGCATAAAATGCCAAGTGCCGGGGTTACAGGTGAAAACGGAACTTTAAACGGTCTTTCACGATTCGGATCCGTATGTCTTAATATCAATACTGCAACACAAACAATTATAAAAGATGTAAATGTTCCATAGTTACAAAGTTCAGCAGCAACATTAAGATTTAATGTTAAAATACCAACAACTGCCAGTATTCCGACTGTCCATGTAAGCAGTGCAGGAGTTTTGAATTTAGGATGAATCTTTTGAAATCTTTTTGAAATGAAATGATCTCTGCTCATTGCAAATAAAATTCTTGTTGCCGCCATTTCTAAAACCAAAAGCACTGATGTTAATCCTGCCAAAGAACCAACGGAGATTAATTTAGCCAATTGCGGATGATGAATAATATTCATACAATATACCATCGGAGCTTTTAGAAATTCTAATGGGACATTACCTGTTGTATCAACCATACCTGTTAAAACAAGCGCAACCAAAACATAAACAATTGTTGTCACAACTAAAGACCCGATAATACCTATCGGCAAATCCTTTTGCGGATTTTTACATTCTTCTGCCGCTGTTGCAAGTGCATCAAACCCGATATAAGCAAAGAAAATCAAAAATGCAGCAGACCAAATTCCGGCCATACCGTTTGGTGCAAAAGTATGTATATTAAACGGCAACCAGTGAGGAGGTACATGTGCAAAAGATAATGCTCCGACAAATACAAATAAAAAGATTACGGCGAGTTTTATAAATACCATCAAACCTGCCATCTTCGCAGAATCTTTAGTACCTTTTACCAATATAGCCGTTATTAATAACACTATCGCAATAGCAGGAATATTTATACAAATTGGTACCCCAAAAATCATAGGTACACTAATATCAGGATTTTCACCTAGCATTTTTGTTACGGTAAATACATCATTTGTCAACCATACAGGCGGATGAACAATCCAAGCCGGCAAAGTATTTTCAAATAATTGTAAAAATTGCATCAAATAATTAGACCAAGCACACGCAACCGCAATAAACCCGATTGCATATTCAAGCATTAATACCCAACCTACCATCCATGCTGCAAATTCACCTAACGTTGCAAAAGTATATGTATAAGCCCCGCCTGCAACCGGAATCATTGTAGCAAATTCTGAATAACATAATGCTGAAAAAATACAAGCTATTGCCGCAACAACCATTGAAACTACAAGCGCCGGTCCTGCCCCTTGAGCCGCTCCGTCACCTGCAGCTGCAATACCTACAACTGCAAAAATTCCGGAACCGATAATTGCACCGACTCCCAATATAATTAAATCCCAAACGCCTAAAGTCTTTTCCAGATTCCCTTCTTTTGCCTGTTCAAGCATTTCATCAGGATTTTTTATTCTGGTAATATTTCTCAAAAAGTTGCGAGTAAATGTCGCGCGGTTAAATTTTTCAGCCATTTTTATCCTTTTCTGTTTTGTCGGGAAAACCCAATCTACATTATTTTATTTTGTTGAAAGGCTTATGGTTAAAAGGTTGAATAGTTATTTCGGCACTTCGTGCATTTTATTAATTTATCTAAAGAATTGAAATAAATCTTTCAACTTTTCAACCCTTCAACTATTCAGCTTTTTAATAATGGAAATCCCATTAATTCTCTTTGTTCTACATATAATTTAGCAACCGCAGAAGCCATTGTTCTAACCCTGCCTATGAAATTATTACGTTCATCTTTACTGATAACCCCGCGAGCATCAAGAAGATTGAACGTGTGAGAACATTTTAAAACATAATCATACGCGGGCAAAACAAGTTTTGCATTAATACAATTATCAACTTCTTTTTGGTACAAATCAAACGCTTTAAATAAATCCTCAGCATTTGAAACTTCAAAATTATATTTTGATTGTTCAACTTCATTTTGGTGGTAAATATCACCATATTTAAGCTTATCATTCCACATTATATCAAATACGGATTCTTTGTTTTGGAGATACATTGCAATTCTCTCCAACCCGTAGGTTAATTCCAACGCAACGGGTTTAATCTCTAATCCGCCGACTTGTTGAAAATAAGTAAATTGAGTAACTTCCATACCGTCAAGCCAAACTTCCCAGCCTACACCCGCAGCACCCAATGTCGGAGATTCCCAGTTATCTTCAACAAAACGTACATCATGTTCTGCCAAATCAATCCCCATTGCCTCTAAACTCTTTAAATAAAGTTCTTGAGCATTATCAGGAGAAGGTTTTAGAATAACCTGAAACTGAAAATAATGACCTAATCTGTTTGGATTTTCGCCATATCGAGCATCTGTCGGTCTTCTGCAAGGTTCTATCATTGCAGTATCCCAAGGCTCAGGTCCTAAAGCTCTTAAAAACGTTGCAGGGTTCATAGTAGAAGCCCCTTTTTCTATGTCATAAGGCTGTTGAATTACGCAGCCGTAATCAGCCCAAAATTTTTGCAAATTTAAAACTAATTCTTGAAAATTTAATGCCATAACCTATTCCAATATTGTACTATCTACACTCTTTGTTTATACTATTACCAACATAGTAAAATTTCAATATATGCTAATAAATGTTAAGCCTCCAATTTGTAGCATAAAAAAAGCGGCTGATAATATCAGTCCGCATAGAATTAAGATTAATTTTATAAGTCTTTTCTCTTTGTTTGTAATAAAATTTCCATCACATCGTAAATTCTTTCAGAAGCATTGCTATCGCAATATTTGTGTAATAAAGGAATACTATTCAATCTTTTCTCTTTCCAAGAATAATTTGTTAAAGCATCAGATATTGCATCAAGAATCTTTGCGAAATAAT
>OMVC01000194.1 GCA_900314375.1 uncultured bacterium | reverse complement strand
CACTTTTTACATCAAGATAAACGTTTTGCTTTTCCTGTTCATAATCGGCAACAGCTTTTTTATATGTTGCTGTCGCTTCATCTACTTGTTTTTTTAATAGCATAAGGTTTACACCGGCATATTGCATTTGCACACCCGCTTGATACCCATAGTCGCTGTTAACTTCGCGACCGCCGTATTGATAAGTGCCAAATGCACTGATATTTGGAGTATAAGCACGCTTAGATGCTCTTATAGCGACTTCTGCCGCATCCATTCTTTTTTTTGCTGATAACAATGACGGACGTGAACTTTGCGCCGTGTCAATTAAATCAGCAAAATTTACATCATATTCTTTTGAATTTAGTTCATCTGTTAATATAACTCCTGCGAGTTCGGGAATACCAACAGCATTTGCCAATTCAACCGCTGCAAGCTCCAGAGTATTTTTTGCTTTTATTTCATTTAGTTGAGCTTTACCCAAATTATATTCGGCATAAGTAACATCAATTTTTGCTTTTTTACCTATATCAAAATATGCTCTTGCCTGCTTTAATTGTAACTCATAATCCTTGACAGTTTCTGCATATACTTCTTTTTGAGCCTTAGCAAAAAGCAAATTATAATAAGCAACTTTAACATGGTAGATAACATTTTCGATACTTGTTTCGGCATCATATCTTGAAGATTCATAACTCTTTTGGGCAGAATCCGCCATAGCCTTTGTTTTTCCGAAATCAAACAGCAACATATCTGCAGAAATATTCGGAACATAAAACATATTGTATTTTTGCGGAATCATTCTTGCCATAGCTCCGCCCATTGTCATAAACATATCATTTCTTGAATAGCTGACACCTGCTGTTAATGTCGGAAAATAATTACTCCAAGCTTGACCGACACGAGATTTATATATTTCGGAACTGCTTATTGCAGCCATAATAGTCGGATGATGTGTTATTGCAAGTTTGATACAATCTTTTAAAGAAACTTCTTTCGGGATATTTGTTACAGTTTCTGTATAATCAATCTTACTGTCAATTACAGGGAATTTTGTTTCATACATTCCCTCAGCTTCTTTTGAAGATTTTGCCTTGCTTTTCGACTTAAAATTTAATTTTTTTATTTCAGTTTTCTTATTTACTTTAGTATTCTTTTCGGGTTTGACAATCTGAATAGGCTCATTTTTTGCACCTTTTGCAAGTTTTGTTTCGTCAACAGCTTGAGCTTGAGATTGTTTTTGAACTTTTTTTACCTTTGCAAAAGTCGGGGTTGTACCTGCTACCGTAATTGCTAATATCAATGCTATATTTAAAAATTTTTTCATACTTTTTCCGTTTCTATATTTTTTATTCGTCATATGTTAAATCTTTTTGTGTAATTTCGCGTTTCGGGAACTTATCTACAAATTCCTGAACGATTACATAAAATGCCGGAGTCAAGACTGCACCGACAGTTGCAGCAGCAACCATACCGCCAAATACAGTTGACCCGACGGATATTCTTGAATTTGCACCTGCACCTGAAGCAAATATCATTGGTAATACCCCGATAATAAATGCCAATTCCGTCATCATAATTGCTCTAAATCTTAATTTCGCAGCTTTCAAAGCTGCATCACGAATTGATAAACCATTATCTTCGTGTTCGGTTTTAGCAAATTCAACAATCAAAATAGATTGTTTTGCAGCTAAACCGATAAGTGTTATCATCCCGACCTGTGAATATATATCAAATGCCTGATTTATCATCAATTGGAAAATCAAAGCTCCTAATGCCGCAACAGGAGAAATCAATAAAACAGCAAGCGGGATTGTATAACTTTCGTACAAAGCAACCAAGAATAAATATACAAATACTAGCGCGAATGCAACAATCATTATTGTTTGCCCCGAAGCTTCACGTTCTTGAGCTGATGTACCTGACCAATCAAATGTCATATCAGACGGCAAAACACGTTTTGAGACTTGTTCCATTGCATTCATTGCATCTCCGGAACTCTTGCCCGGAGTCTGCTGCCCCTGAATTTGTACTGATTTATACAAATTATATCTTGAAATAGATGCCGTACCGATTGTTTGACGTAATTTTATTAAAGATAATACAGGAACTTGCACCCCGTTTCTGTTTGTAACATAAATTCCGTCCAAATCAGTCGCTTTATTTCTAAACCTGCTTTCTGCCTGCAATTCAACCTTAAAAACACGACCGTATTTATTGAAATCGTTTACATAATATGTTCCGAGCATTGATGCCAAGGTCGCATATAATTCCTGCAAATCAACATTTTGCGCTAAAGCTTTTGCATAATCAATATCCAAAATATATTGCGGTACATTCGCCTGGAAAGTCGTATTTACGTTTGATAAAGTTTTATCCTGATTTGCCTCTGTTATCAATTTATTTGCCCAAGTTTCCATTTGCTGCGGTGTATATTCGCCTTGCGAAAGCATTTGAAATTCAAAACCGCCCATCATACTCATCCCCATAATTGCAGGCGGGGAGAATGATATAATAGAAGCTTCCTTTGTATTTGATGCGATTGCGCGAATTTTATTCAAAATGGCAGTATGCGCCAAATTCGTATCTTTTCCGGTTAATTTACGTTTAATCCATCTTAACGGTCCTATTTTTCTGTATTCATAATCTTTTAAAAGTATAATTGCCGTTGCCGAGTTTGATGCCCCGTTACCGCCAAAGACCGTAACTTTTTCTTTATCAACACCGTCAATCTCACTTATTTGAGAAACAAATCTTCGCGCAACTTCTTCGGTTCGCGGTAAAGAAGCTCCGTCTGGAAGCGTTATAGTTGCTAACAATACTTTTTGGTCTTCGTCAGGAATAAAACCTGTTGAAGTTATTTTAAACGCAAACATTGTTAACAGAATAATGCCTATATAGAATATTATTGTCAATTTCTTATCATAAACAAATTTTTCAACGTATTCCATATAAAAATCTTCTACTTTATCAAACATTTGATTAAATTTGACAACATATCGCATTGTTCTGCGTCCGATACGTTTTTGGATACGCTTGAAATGCCAATTCAAATCACGTTTTTCAGGATTATCCAAATCATCTGCATCATTTCCGCCTCTGCCTAAAAAGTGAGAGCACATCGCAGGAGATAATGACAATGCACAAATAGCGGATATTGCAATAGAAACGGCAATACAAACAGCAAATTGTTTATACATAACACCAGTCATTCCGCCCATAAATATAATCGGAACAAATACCGCCATCAAAACCATAGCCATAGCGACTAATGACGGGCCCACCTCTTCCATTGTTAACTGAGTCGCAACAATTGCTGATTTACCTTCGTCAATATGACGTTTTACGTTTTCTATAACAACAATAGCATCGTCAACAACAACTCCGACTGCCAAAACCAATGCAAATAATGACAACAGGTTAATAGACATCCCCAATGCTTGCAATGCGACAAATGTACCGATTAATGATACCGGAATAGTCGCACAAGGAACCAATGTCGCCATTCCGTCCCCTAAAAACAGGAATATAATCAATACAACGATTAAACCTGTTAATAAAATTGTAAACTCAACTTCTTGCATTGATTCATGAATATAATCCGCATCGTCTTTAATTGTAATAATTTTTAAGCCGTTATTCATTCTTGAATTAAGTTCATCAACTTTTTTATGAACGGCTTTAGACATATTTATAACGTTAGCATCAGGCAATTGAGAGATAACAATAACTGCCGAAGGTTTACCGTTTACAAGACCTAAATTTTGATAAGTTTGAGCACCCAATTCTACACGCGCAATATCTTTAATCTTTACATTTGAGCCGTCAATATTAGAACGAATTATAATATTTTCAAATTCTTTTACATCCTGCAATCTGCCGTTTGTTTTCAGGGTAATTTGGAGAGCCTGTTCATCATCTGTCGGCCTTTGCCCCAAAGCTCCTGCGGTTACCTGCGTATTTTGTGCGGCAATAGCAGCTCTGACTTCGCTTGTTGAAACATTTAACCCTGCCATTTTTTGCGGATCAAGCCATATACGCATTGCATAATCACCTGAACCGTATACATCAACATCCGCGACCCCGTCAACACGTTTTAATTCATCTTTAATATATATTGAGCCATAGTTTGTCAAATCTAATTGCGACCAATTACCATGTTCAGGCAATAATGTCAAAATAACCGCACCTGACCCCGAAGAACGACTTATCGCGGTTACACCCGTTCTTTGAACATCTTCAGGTAATTGCGATTGAACCTGCTGAATACGATTTTGAACATTCATAAGGTTTACATTCTTATCCGAACCGACCTTAAAATACATCCTTAACTGATACATCCCGTCATAAGACGTTGATGTCATATAGGTTAAATTTTCAACACCGTTTAATTTTTGTTCCAATACTGTTGCAACAGAAGATTCAACGACTTCTGCACTTGCCCCCATATAGTTTGCGCTGACCATTATTTGAGGTGGGGTAACATCCGGATAACTTTCCTGTTTTAATCCTGCCATCGAAATTAAGCCCATTATCACAATACAGATTGATATTACAAGCGCAAATCTCGGTTTTTGTATAAAAAAGTATAATTTTGCTTTATCTAATATTCTTTTCATGTTTTTCTTTCTTATTTCTTATCATCTGACTTTTGTTTTTTGGCATATTCGTCTTTTGTTAAAATTTTCACTTTCTGACCCTCTGCAGTTATATTTTGAACACCTGCCACTACAACTTTATCGTCATTATTTAAGCCGCTTTCAACAATCCAATTATTGTCTATTTCGTCTGAAACTTTGATATCCTTACGCTTTACTGTATTATTTTTATCTATAACCCATACATAATAACCGCTCATAGCATCACCTTTAGTACATGCCTGCGGTACGGTCATAAAATTGACTTTTTCCGGAGCTATTAAAG
>OMVC01000109.1 GCA_900314375.1 uncultured bacterium | reverse complement strand
AACCTGTTTATATAAGAAGTTGTTATGAGATTTTTTAAAATAAAACAGACTAGGAATTTATCCTAGTCTGTTTTATGGTGTCGACGGCGGGATGGTATCGGATTATTCGGGTAAGCATAATGATATGGCGGGACGTCTTGCTACGCTCGCGTTAAACGGAACCGCTCACACTCCCGCCGAAAACTCAACGTTTCCGTCGAGTCGTGTTTCGCCTTTCGCAACTTCGTTGCTCATTCCTCTGCTCGCTTGCGCTGAACCCGAATGAACTTCGTTCAACGGTTTCGCGTCGTTACCATACGAACAATAAAACTGTAATTTAACATACAGAACAAGATGTAATTAACTATGAGATGGAGATGAGTTTTACAAAATTAGTGTTTCAAGCTTATTTTTTAATTTACTCCAGTCTTTGCACTTTGATTCAAGCAAAGTATAAAATTCTTTATTATGTGCAAAATACATACAATGACATAATTCGTGGTAAATAACATAATCAATGCAGTCTTTATTAGCTTTTATAGTCTCAATATTCATAGTTATTGTATTACTATTTTTGTTATAACTACCCCATCGCTTTGTTAATTTACGAATTTTTAGATTCGGCTTGGTTAACCCGTAAGTAGTAAACTGCTGAAAACATTTATCCAGCTCTTTTTCGTATGTAGATAGTGCTTTATCCTTATACCATTTGTCTATTAGCTTCGACGGAGTTTTTAAGCAATATTCAACTGCTAGGTATCCATTTTTTAACTTAACTGAATCTGCATTTGATTTAATAACTTTTAATCGATACTGTTTTCCTAAATACCTGAAACATTCCCCGCTAACATATTTCTTTTCATCAGGTTTTTTGTAATTATCAACGAAGTAGCGTTTTTGTTTTGTAATCCATTTTGCTTTATTCTGAACTTTCTTTATAATATCTTGTTTATTTTTATTTTCCGGAGCCTTTACTTTAATCTTTGTAGTAGGCAAAACTTCTATTGATAAAGTTTTTCTATCCTCTTGTAATAGTTCAAACTCTATTATTTCTTTTCCGTATTCAATTTTTTCAGTTGTAGCAATCATTTTGCGTACCTTCTTTTTGCAATTTTCATTGATTCGTCAATTATAAAATCTATATCATCAAAAGTCATGTCAATCTTATTTGTGTCTTTAAACTCAAATAAAACATCTTCAATATCGTTGATAATTTTATTTTGTAAATCAGTGTTTTTTATCCAATCAACATACTGATTATCCAAAATAATCTTATCTATTTTGAGTGCAAGTTCTGCGGCAGAATCCTTTGTTGCATTATATTTCTTTATTTTTTCGAATACAACACCATAAAAAGCTTTTGCAACTTCGTTATTCAAAATAGAAATTGGAATATCATCCCCCGTTCTCGTCCTAGCCATTGTTAATATTTCTGTAACTCTGTTTAAATAAGCATTATCATTTTTAAGCCTTTCTGCTTCGTCCATTATTTGTTTTGAATATTTGGCAATAGCCTCCTTTAGAAGTTCAGATAACTTTTTATAAAAAATCGGATCATCGTCCCATTTTTCGGATATTGTACGAGAAATTCTATAAGCTATTGTATCTGCTTTTGAACGGGCACTTTGTTTCTTTTCAACTTCCGCCTTAAATTTTTCTGTGTCAAAAATATCAACGGGCTCTGTTACTTGTATAATTTCATCAGAAGTAACATAAGTATCTATAAGTTTTTGAATTTTAGCCTCATATTCTTTTCTATCAATAGATTCCGCGTATCTGGATTTTAATGAAACTCTTAAATTTAAGAAAAATTTCAAGTCGTTCTTGTATGTGCTAATTTTCTTTTCAGGGGTTTCCTCCAAAAACTTGAAATTACCCAAAGCGAGTTGTAATACTTTTGAATACTGACTCAATTTATCATAGAATTTATCTCTGTCATCTTCGTATTTTAAGTGTTGCTCGTAGGCTTCAATATCGTATTTATTTATACCGTTAAATATTTCCCACAAATCTGAATGCAATTGCGGTAATTTTTTAATTTCTTCTTGTGCAGATACAAGCGCATCTTGGATGTCTTCTTCATCAAAATCGCCAATATTGCTATAAGTTAAAAGTGCTTCGTCTAACTCAGTTAAAAGCCCATAATAGTCTATTATTTCACCATAATCTTTTCCTTCTTCAAGACGATTTACTCTTGCAATAGCCTGCAAAAGACCATGTTCTTTCAGTGAACGAGCAATATATAGAACGGAATTTTTAGGAGCATCAAAACCTGTTAATAGTTTATCGACTACAATTAATATCTCCGGTTCTGGAGCATTTTTAAATTGGTTAATAATTTGGGCATTATATTCAGATTCGTTTCCAAATCTGTCCATCATTCGCTTCCAGAACTGATTTACTTCACTTGAAGTTTCTTCATAAATGTCATCATTCCCTTCTCTGGTATCAGGAGCAGAAATAACGACCTCTGAAGTTACCATACCAAGTTCATCTAAATACTTTTTATATTTTAAAGCAATAGCTTTTGATGGAGCTGTTAATTGCCCTTTAAAACCTGTTCCTTTATACTTGTGTTCAAAATGTTGACTTATATCAAGTGCAACATTTGCAATTTTTTGTTCAGCCTCATTTAAAATTCTTCTTGTGCTGAATTTCTTTTTTAAATCTGCTTTTTGTTTGTCGGTTAGGTCTCTTGATATAATATCAAAATATTTATCAATACTATTTTGTGTAACATTTTGAACAGCGAGTCTACTTTCATAATACAAAGGTAATACGGCTTCATCTTCTACAGCTTGATTGATTGTATAAGGAGTACCGATTATACCGCCAAATTTAACCGCAGTGCTTTTTTCTTTTTTCATCAAAGGAGTGCCCGTAAAACCAATATAACAAGCATTTGGAAATACTTTTTGCATAAGAGCATTGGCGCTACCATATTGGCTGCGGTGGCTTTCATCAACAAGAACAAATACGTTCTTGGAATCATCGATAACTTTTTTCTTGCGCAAAGCTGCTTGGAATTTATTAATAACAGTTGTAATTATTGTTTCTTTATTATCAGCAATAATATTTCCTAAATCTTCTCCGCTTGTTGCCTTTTTGACTACTTTGCCACAAGATTTGAACGTGTCTGAAATTTGTTTATCTAAATCAATTCTATCAGTAACTATAATAACTTTTGGGTTAACTATTTCAGGTTCAAGCGATATTGCTTTTGCAAGCATAACCATAGTAAGTGATTTTCCGCTACCTTGGGTATGCCATATTACACCGCCCTGCCTGCGCTCGTTTCTTATAATTTTTATTCTTTCTAACGTATCTTGAATAGCAAAATATTGTTGATAACGGGCAATTTTCTTAATACCTGCATCATACACTATGTACTTATACATAAGTTCTAATAGCCTTTTAGGTTGGCATAAAGAATACAATAACTTGTCTTGCTCTGTTACAAGCCGACCTTCGGATTCGATGTTATCAAAATATTTTCTTACATATTTAAATCTGTCTGCAAAAAGCTTGTCTTTTTGTTCATCTGATAACGGCTTATTAACTAATTCTTGCAAGTCAGACTCTTTAAGTTTTTGTTCTTTCCAAGTAGCCCAGAATTTTCTCGGCGTTCCTGTTGTCGCATATTGAACTTTATTGGATGTTAATGCCAGCAATATTTGAGAATACTTATATAAATGTGGTATTCCGTCTTCCTGCTGATTTCTTAAATGCTGCGATTTTGCTTCTTCTAAAGGTTCTTTTATATCAGGTCTTTTACATTCGATAATACATAGTGGTATCCCATTTACAAAAAGAACAATATCAGGGCGATATTTTTTATCGCTTGAAGTTCTGTTTACTTCAAATTCTTCTGCGACGTGAAATACATTGTTTTCAATATTATCCCAATCAATATAGTTTATAGTGAAACTTTTTTTGTCGTTTCCGATTGATTCTTCAAAACTTTTGCCAAGAGTTAATAAATCATAGATTTTTGAATTAGTCGTAACCAAACCATCAAACATAGGAACATTTTTTATAGCATCAATTGCACCTCGAATACTTGCAGGTGAGAATGGATAAACTTTCCCTTTAAAGTTTATCACATTTATTTTCATCAGTTGCTGCTCTAAAATGTCTTCCAGAATTACATTACTTAATTTTTCCTGACGTTCTTTTAAAACTTCTTCAGGAGTTAAATATGTGTAGCCTAAATTCTGCAGCAACTGCAACGCCGGTATTTGTGATATATGATCTTCAATAAATGATGGTGTTTGCATAATAATTTACCTTATTCTAATATTATTTTTACAATTATAACAATGTCTATACACTCCACTTGGATAAGCATTGTATTCATCTCCAATTCTTATTTGAAGATGTTCTTTATCCCAACAAACAGGACAAAATGGTCCGTCTTTTGTACCATCTTCTTTTAAATCCCAATATACTTTGTTTTCGAAGACCATTTTATGTTTAATTTTTTCGGAAAGTTGTTGCTTTAAATCTAGATTTTCTTGTCTTAAATTTAAAATTTCTTCTTTCAAATCAACAATAAGAGTTTTTAATTCAATATTTTGTGTGCTGTCGGCAATTTCTTTAATTGCTTTAATATTATCTAATGTCGTTTTTATATCCATAAATTACTCCTTATTTTTTATCTTTAGGTGGACAAGGATCTTTTCCATGACTATCTGATTGAGATATTTTCCCGTCTTTATTGTGTATTTTTAATTCTGTTCCTTGATTTTTACTTATTTCACGAGTTTTCTTAACAACTTCACTTTTGGTATCACTAACAACTGATGCTCTTTCTGCACCAGCTCTCTTTCCCTGCCACTGGTTAGTTTCTTTGTTAAATGTTACATGGTGAGAATTTGTTTTCCGTTTATCAGCCATATTAACCTCCTTTACACCTTTACCCTAATCTGACCGGTGAGAAGTTTTTGCATTAATCCTTTTTTCTGCTCCTTTAACTTCTCTAACTTAGAATTTAATATTTGTATTTCTTTATAGCTTTCAATTAAAATATTTGCAATTTTTTCCTGTTCTTCTCTCGGAGGATATGGTAACGGCATATTCATAAAATCATTGCTCGTTATATTTAATCTGTCATGTCTTGCCCCTTGATTTGCAACCATAAACATTGAATTGTTCCATAAATTAGAACTGAAATATTGCTCATAAAAATCTACAATTGTATCATGTTTTGCTTTGAAAATAGTGTAAAGCGGCGAAGCTATACCTGTAATTCCTAATTTATTTCTATTGATAGGACCGGCCGGAGCACTTTGAGAAATTCTAGGATTATACATAAAATCATTTTCTCCGACTACATAATAATTGCTTGTATTTTCTTCTGTTACAATACTTCTGTCGAAATATTCATTTTGCAATACAACACCTTTGGTTGCTGAATTTGTAAATATATTATGTTCCGTATTTCCTGAATATTTTTGCATTCTTTTATCAAACAATAATTTAAGAGGTTTTATTTGCCAATCAGCAGGAATTTGCCCCAATCGGGTTCTTTTATATTCCGAGTTTTTATTAAATTCTGCTATTCGTTTTTTACCAACTAACAAATTTTTCATTAGAGCTTTATGGAAAATTTCTTTTTGTTCAATGAGTTTTTCTAAAGTTTCAATTCCGTCATCCCAAGCCGACAATATCTCCGCTATTTTTTCCTGTTCTTTTAGTGGTGGTGAAACTAATTTTATTTTAAAGAAATTATTATCATTTAAGTTCAATAAACCGTCATTTCTAACCCCACTGTTTATATATTTGAAAAGTTCTTTGCCTTGAGCATTATTTTTAAATAATTGTTCATAAAAATTGTTGTTACAACGCTTTTTATCCAAAGCAAAACATATAAATACATTTGGGACTGCAACTTCTTCATTAAATGGCTGTTGATAAATACACCCTTGAGGATATTTCAAAGAGTTCCCTTTGTTATATGCAAATGTTCTTGGAGGTAAACAAGTATATTGAGCATATTGTTTTCCAGCAATATCCTTTCCAAATTTTTTTGCTTGAGCGACAAAACCCTTTCCTGCTGACAAACTCATAGGAGTTCTTTGTTTTGTCCCAACCTTATCATTTATTTCGGTAGCAATATTTCCTAACTTGACTACTTCCCAATCTTCAGGAATCCAGCC
The DNA here is from genome assembly GCA_900314375.1 of uncultured bacterium. Classification (GTDB taxonomy): domain Bacteria; phylum Cyanobacteriota; class Vampirovibrionia; order Gastranaerophilales; family Gastranaerophilaceae; genus Zag111. The sequence continues at coordinate 4,836 of OMVC01000109.1, read as the reverse complement.
GAGTTTGGTTTTCTTATAACCTTTTTTATTTTCAGTTTTTTCAATTACTTCCGTCATTATTTTTCCTTATTTGTTGATTCAAATTCTTTTCCTGCTTTTACAAAACCGTATTTTGCATTGATTAGCACCGCATCTAATTCCGAAACTAAATCAGTAAATTGTCGAAGTGCTAAAATCTGTTCTTCCGGATTTATTATATTTACATTCAGGTAGTTATATATGAATACCGATAATTTTTTATATGAGTTTATGTCTTTATCATTTAACAGTGCGCCAAAGTTACTTGCATTTGAAACTAACCAAGTTCTGACAAGTTTTGCATCTTCTTTATCACCCATAAATTGTGCCGCAACCTCGTCAAGTTTGCTTGCAAGTTCTAGCCGTTTCATTCTGATATTTTGCATATTTTGCTGATACGCAAGCCAACATTGAACAGCAGTAAATCCTACTATCGCTATTGCGCACATCCATTCAGCATTCTGTTGTAAAAATCTCAATATTGCCATTATGCCACCCTTTGATAATTATAACCTTTTAAATAGTTATGTATAAATCTGCCTTTAGAAGGAGCATTTAAAAAATTCCTAAAAACATATTCATTTGTTCCAAAATATTGATATACGCTACCATCAGTAAATTCTACTTCAATAACGCCATTCGCATATCCGATACTACTAACATTTGTAGAAACAACAGGTGTTCTTTGCATAACTACTCCTTATCCTTTTTAGTTATTCGTTTAATTTCTTCAATTTCTTTATCAAAGTCAGATACATAGTTTTGGTCTTGAATTATTTTATATTTTTTAAATTCAGCGATTGCAAGAGATTCCGCAACTTCATGTGTAACTTTTCCTGCATTAGTTAAAATTTCTTCTTCATTAAATTTTAAAAATGCATCTAATTTCTTAACCCAATCTTTCATATACATCGGTTGTCTTTTTATGGCTTGCATTTCCGCATAATCTAAGTACATTGATACTATTCTGTTAAGATAATCGAGCTCACCTTTATTTAGATAATTTTTTGCTATTACTACATCACTTTGTAATATTTTACCATCAGGACCTTTTCTCCAAGAAGTTAAGCCCATGTGAGGTTTAGTACTATCAGCCCTGTCTTTTATAATTTCAGCAGCAGTTTTTCCCGTAATAGCAAAGTGAAGTTTGTTTTGTACTGTCGCAAAAAATTGTTTTGATAATTCTGTTTTTGGAGAATAATCAACAGACGTTGCATATATATCTGTTATTTTTTGATAAGCCATTCTTTCGCTTGAACGAATATCTCTAATTTCTTCTAATAAATCGTCAAAAAATCTTGTACTAAATTTTGAACCATATTTAAAACGATAATTATCTAAAGCATATCCTTTGTGGATGTATTTTTGTAAAATAGAAGTCGCCCATTGCCTAAATTGAGTACCCCTTTCGGATTTAACTCTATAACCTACAGCAATTATTGCATCTAACGAATAGTAAGTTAAACTTCTTGAAACCTTTCTGGAGCCTTCGTTTTGAACTTGTAAGTAATCCTTACAAGTTGAATCTTTTTCTAATTCTTTTTCCTCATAAATATGTTTTAAATGTAAAGTAATGTTTTGAGGAGTAGTTTCAAACAATTCAGCCATTTTCTTTTGAGTAAGCCAAATATTTTCTTCAGCGTACAGAACCTCAATTGTAACTCTCCCGTCAGGAGAATTATAAAATGTTATTTCATTTTCAATCTCTTTCTTATTCATTTATTCCAAGCTCCTTTAAGTATCCTTTCATCTTTGTTTGAACGTCAGCCAACTGTTTTTCAAGGTTTTCAATCTCCTTTTGAGTCGCTTGAATATCAATCTCCGCTTCTTCTTCGAAAGTATCAACATATCGAGGAATATTCAGGTTGTATTCGTTTTCTTTAATTTCGTCCAAAGTTGCAAGATAAGAGTATTTTTCAATTGTTTCACGCTTTTTATATGTTTGAACAATTTTTTCAATATCCGAATCACGCAATATATTCTGGTTTTTACCTGATTCATATTCTCTGGAAGCATCTATAAATAAGATATCATTATTTTTTCTGTTCTTTTTGAACACTAAAATTGCAGCCGGGATTCCTGTACCATAGAATAGATTTTGCGGTAAACCAATTACTGCATCTAAGAAATTATCATTTTCAATAAACGTTTTTCTGATTTTACCCTCTGCTCCTTCTCTGAATAAAACCCCATGAGGCACAACAACTCCGACTTTACCGCCATCAGCAACAGCGGTTTCAATCATATGCGAAATAAACGCATAATCACCCCTGTTTTTAGGCGGAACACCCCTCCAATAACGGTTAAATCTGTCAGAAGTAGCATTTTCTGCACCCCATTTATCCAGAGAGAATGGAGGATTAGCAACAACTACATCAAATTTCATCGTAGTATCACCTTCAATAAGTTTAGGGTTATTCAATGTATCACCCCACTCGATTCTCGCATTATCTTTGCTGTGCAAAAACATATTCATTTTACATAAAGCCCAAGTACTGCCGTTGCTTTCCTGTCCGTATAAAGAGTAATTATCTGAACCGACTTCATTTGCAGCTTTTATCAAAAGTGAACCGGAACCGCAAGCAGGATCACAAATCCTGTCGCCTTCTTTAGGTTCGACTAATTTTGAAAGCAGGACAGATACTTGTGATGGTGTGTAAAATTCTCCGCCTTTTTTACCGGCGCCGGCAGCAAATCTTGCAATCAAATATTCATAAACATTACCAATAATATCTGATTTACCTACTTTGGAAGGTCTCAAATCTAATCTCGGGTCAGAAAAATCTTCTATTAGATTTTTTAAGCGTGCGTTTCTTTCTTTGGTCTCTCCTAATTGCATATCCGAATTAAAGTCAATATTGCGGAACACGCCTTCAAGTTTGGCTTTGTTATCTTCTTCAATTTTTTCTAAAGCTTGATTTATTAATTGCCCGATTTGATTATCGTTTCTATGTTTGAATAAATAATCGTAAGTACAGGTTTCGTCTAATTTGAACCTTTCCCTTTCAAGACGCCTTTTTATTCTTTCAGTATCATTACCGAATTCTTTCTTTAGTTCTTCATACTTATCTTTCCATACATCGCTGATATATTTGATAAATAAGAATACCAAAATGTAATTTTTGTATTCGGAAGGATCTACAACACCCCTAAAGGTGTCACACGCTTTCCATACAATGTTGTTAATTTCATCTTGATTGATTACTGCCATATTTTATCTCCTAATATTTTTGATATTTTGTATTAATAATGAACCGGAACCACAAGCGGGATCATAAATTATATCATTTTTAATATTTTCTATATTGCCATTCGATTCTTTTTGCAATTCCTTTTCAATAATTGCACGATACAATAAATTTTTATTATCTGCAATTTTTATAGATAGGTCATACACTTGTTTAGCGCATTCTTCTATATCAGAAATGAGCTTTTGATTTTTTAATGGTATCAAGGGGATTTCTAATGATTCAAGCGTTGCCTTGCTGACATTTGCAATTGTAACCCCAGTTGCTTGACCTGCACCTTTCGAAAAATGATTTTTCGCTGCTGCACTATTTAGCCATGAGCAGACGTATTCTGGTAAGAAGTTTTTATCTGTAACCCTTATAATGTGACAGGAAGCTGTAACTGTTGTATTTGCAGGGATACTATCGATTAGCACAGCTGTATTATTAAGCCCTTTTGCTTTAAATAAAATGTCTCCTGGCATGATAATTTCTTCTGGTTTAATATCGTCTAGTTGTATTTTTTTTATATCATTTTCTGAAATACGCACTATACCAGCAGTAGAAATAGCATCCATATTAAGCAAGTTTATATTTCCATCAGTATTATAGGGTATCTTGCTTCTAAAAACATGCCCTGTTATAATATTAGATATAGTTTTAAAGTATTTGACCATGCTTTACTCCTAAAAATTATAGTCGTAAGTTATTATACTCATAATATAACATGCTCGAGCAATATTTGTCAAGATTATTTTTGTAGTAATATGTTATACTCACAATTTTATTTAATTGTCATTTGGCTTAAATTCTTTCACTGAAAGCGTTTTGGCGCATGCTCTTTCGTTAAGCTTTGTAAAGCTTGTTTGATAATTTTGAGGCTTTGAGTGATGTATACGACACGTTAAAGGAGGTCGTAAATGGAAAAAGTCGGATTGAATATTACTCTAAAAGAATTTAAGCAATTAAGCAAGTGGTCGGAAAATATTTATAACACAGCAGTTGTTATTGATTATTTTGTTGCAAATCAACCGGAGATTGAAGAGTGCTATAATTTGGCACCTGTAATTAAGCATCTGCGGAATGATGCAGACGTATTGAATGCATTCTTTATAGATCACGAAAAAGATGTTGAAAATTTAAATGCCGTTTAAAAGGTGTTTAAAAGTCGTTTAAACCGTGTTCAAAATAATTATGTCCAAATGATACGTTTTAGGCACATATACTTGATGTTTCCTGATAAAAGAGCGATGAATTGTGTAGCTTGAAAGGAGCAAATTATGGTTGAAAAAGATTACAAGTTATATGGAACAAAGATTTTGAATTTAAAAACTCAAGAAATTGGTTTGTTAATTTGCTTATGGGAAAACAAATATGCTGATAAAACCGTCGATTTTGCAACTTGCGTTGATAAAACCGGCAAACGATACAATATTGAACTTGATAATATCAGAGGGTTTGAAGATGATTTTGAAAAATAAATTAACCAAAGAAATGTTGGATATTCCGTATTCTGAATTCAGAACAAAGTTTGCAAAAGAAATTCAAGATGCGTTTGAAAGTTACCGCAAAACACAACTAAATAAATATT